>JABGZB010000045.1 GCA_018674955.1 Verrucomicrobiota bacterium
CAAACTCAAGCCCGATCGCTGGTACTGGTACAGGTTCACTGCCGGCAATGAAGAGAGTGCAATCGCCCGAACGCGAACATTGCCTCAAGCGGACTCGAAGCCAGGTCGGCTGACATTTGCATTCGCCTCATGCCAGAGCCTTGAACAGGGATATTATACAGCCTATGAGCGAATGGCACAGGACCAACTGGATCTCGTATTTCATCTTGGCGACTATATCTACGAATATAAGTCCGGTAACCAGGGACAGGTACGCCTGCATCACGGTAAGGAAATTGAGTCACTTGCCGAGTACCGCGTACGCTACGCACAATACAAGTCCGATCAACTGCTGCAAAATATGCATTTGCGCTGCCCTTGGTTTGTGACCTGGGATGACCATGAGTTTGATAATAATTACGCAAATGATATTTCAGAGTTGAAGGGGACTGATCCGGCTGACTTTCTGATCCGGCGAGCCAATGCCTACCAGGCTTTTTACGAGAATATGCCGCTGAGACGCACCTCCGTTCCGACCGGACCAAATCTGCAACTGTACCGTAAGACATCGTTTGGCCAACTGGCAGAATTCATGGTGCTTGACGGGCGACAATATCGGAGTAACCAGCCAAACAACGACCAGCGATCACCGATCAACACCGCCGCACTGAACCCAGATAACACCATGCTGGGTGCCTCACAGCGAAACTGGCTAAAGCAATCGCTGATTCAATCCCATGGCACTTGGAACGTGCTTGCTCAACAGGTAATGATGGCGATGGTTGGCATGCCGAACAGCGGCGTTCCGACGACCTACTCCATGGATCAATGGCCCGGCTATGCCCACGAGAGGATGGACCTACTGCGCTTCATGCTTGAGCGCAAAGTGGCCAACCCGGTGGTTCTCACGGGCGACATTCATATGAACTGGGGCAACGAACTCCGGGTGGACGATCGCAAACCGGACACACCGGTCGTCGCCACCGAGTTTGTTGGCACATCGATTTCCAGCGCTGGCGATGGACAGGATAAAATCAAGGACCACGACAAGTTGTTGTCCAATAATCCCTGCATCAAATTCCACAATCGCCAACGCGGCTATGTCCGCTGCACACTCACCCCCGAGACTTGGACTAGCGATTTTATGGTGGTGGACAAGGTAACCAAACCGGGTGGTAAGGTGACCAAGCGCACCTCCATGGTGATTGAATCTGGTAATCCCAAACTGAAAAAGGCGTAAACACAAACGCTTGGCCAAAACGCGCATAACTAGTCATGAGCAACAACTTCCGACAACGATTAAAAAGTGGCGAAACGCTGCTTGGCACCATGGTCACGCTTCCTACAGCTGCCACCGCAGAAATTTTGGCCGACATCGGTTTTGACTGGTTGTTCCTGGACGCCGAACACGGCTCCCTTGAGTACAGCGACATTCAAGGCATCCTCCAAGCCATTGGCGACCGGGTTGCGTGCGTTGTACGATTGCCCGCCGCGGCTGAGGTGCCGATCAAAAAAGTACTCGACCTGGGTGCGGCAGGAATCATCGCCCCGCAGGTCAACACCGTGGAGCAGGCTCAAGACGTGGTGCGCTTTGCACGCTACTCGCCGCAGGGCACTCGCGGCGTGGGCCTCGGCCGGGCGCACGGCTACGGGATGCGCTTTGCGGAATATCTGGAAACAGCCAACTACCATGTGGCGGTCCTTGTCCAGGCGGAACACATCGAAGCGGTTGAAAACATCGAGTCGATTGTACGCGTGGAGGGGGTCGATGGCATCATGCTTGGGCCGTATGACCTTTCCGCCAGCCTCGGCAAAATGGGGCAACTCGACGACCCGGCTGTCGTCGGTGCCATCGAACGGATTTCCCAGGCATGCCAGTCCACGGGCATGCCCATCGGTTATTTTGGAGTCAGCGCCGATGCGGTGCGGCCCTACCTGAAAAAGGGTTACAACTTGATCCTGGCCGGCGTCGATACCCTGCACTTAGGGAACGCCGCCCAGGATTTACTGAATGAATTGAAACCGTCACCAAACGACTGACCAATGAGCAAACATCTTTTCACAAACGTAACCGTGCTCGACTGCAGCGGGGATGAACCCTTCACGGGCGAAGTGCTGGTGGAGGGCAACGAGATCGTTGCGGTTGCGCGGGAAGGCGAATCGCTGCAACGCGACGGCGCAGAGATCATCGACGGTGGCGACGGGACCACCCTGATGCCGGGCCTGGTCGAGTCGCACGCGCACCTGAGCATCGACAACACCGACGACCTGGCTGCGCTGGGGCGAATCCCCCCCGAGGAGCACACCCTGCTCACCATGCACAACGCCCGGCTCTATCTCGACCACGGCATCACAAGCTGCATCAGCGCCGCGTCGGCCAAGCCGCGGCTCGATGTCGTGATCCGCAACGCCATCGAGAAGGGCGAAATTCCCGGTCCACGGCTCCTGGCCGCAACCCCTTGGCTCACCGTCACCAGCGGGCTCGGCGACATGCGCACCCTGCACATGCCCAAGGTGGATTCCATGGCCCTCATGGCCGACGGCCCGGAGGAGTACCGCCGACTCACACGGGAACTCATCCGCGAAGGTGTGGACATCATCAAGCTGGTGATCTCCGGCGACTCCTTCGTGCCGCACGCCGACTCCGAGACCACCATCATGAGCGAGGAGGAGGTAGCCGCCGCCGCCGAGGTTGCCCATGCCCACGGCAAGCGGCTCAGTGCCCACGCCCGCAGCGCCGAGTCGGTCAAGCGCTGCATCCGGCACGGCATCAAGGTGGTGTACCACGCCAACTACGCCGACGAGGAAGCCCTCGACATGCTGGAGGCAAACAAGGATTGGATCTTCGTCAGTCCCAACCTCGGCTTCACTGCCATTGCCGCCTACGAGGGATCGGACTGGTTCACCGAAGAACAAGTCAAGGCCATGGGATTTCGAGAGGAACTCGAAAGCGCCGTCAAAGGCATCAAGGAACTAATGAAACGCAGCGTGAGGATTTTGGGCGGGGGCGATTACGGTTTTATGATCACCCCGCACGGTCAAAACGCCCGCGACCTGGATCACTTCATCCGGCACTGCGGCATGACGAACATGGAATCGATCCTCACCATGACAAAGAACGGAGGCGAAGCCATGGACATGCCCGGCCGCCTTGGCCAAGTGAAGCAAGGCTTCCTTGCCGATCTTTTACTGGTCAAGGGCGATCCCCTGACCGACCCCATGGTGCTGCTCGATCGTGAAAACCTCAGTGTCATCATGAAGGATGGAGTCATGCACAAACTATCGATTTAAAGAGGCTCCTCCCATCTAACCACCCCGATATCGCACTCTTGTTTATCACAAAGGTACTTTGTCATTTTTGTAACTTATTGTGGCATTCAAATTGTAATATCGCTTCGTGTCAGCCAATTGATTCACATCAACGTGCTACAACGAAAGAATGAAAAAAATTCTCTCCCTATTTTCTTTGCTGTTTTTACTTGGTGTTGCCAATGAGGCCTTCTGTCGGTCCCTAAGCGGTGATGCAGCCAATCTCGAGCGGCCCGGGCCGTCGAATCGGCGTTCGCCGTTTGTCATCTCCGAGATCATGTATCACCCAGCACCACAGGAGAGTGGAGCCAACTTGGAGTTTATCGAGATTTTCAACTCGCAACCGTGGTGGGAGGAGGTCGGCAGCTTCCACATCGACGGTGACATTAACTACAGCCTGCCACCCGGAACACGTATCGAGAAACTGAACTACCTCGTCATTGCCTCCGACCCCGAGGCGGTCAAAAAAGCGTATGGTATGGAGAACGTGCTCGGACCGTACACGGGGCGGCTCTCAAACGGCGGCGGCCGGTTGCGGCTGCGAAATAATCTCGACGCAGTGCTATTCGAAGTCGACTACGACACGCGTGCCCCATGGCCAAGCAGTGCGGACGGCGCCGGCCACTCACTGACGCTTGGCCGCCCGTCGTATGGCGAACAGGACATGCGAGCCTGGGTACAGAGCAATACCGTCGGCGGTTCACCAGGCGAGGCGGACACGATCGACGACGAGCCGTTGCATCGGGTCTGCATAAACGAAATTAAAACCAACGCCCATGGCAATACTCCAGCGTTCGTCGAGTTGTTCAACCACTCGGCAACAGATTCAGATTTGTCCGGTGCGGTACTGACAGACTCGGTTGGTGACAAAAAATTCACCTTTAACGAGGGAACAATGATCGACGCCGGGAAACAACTGGCGGTGTCTTCCGAGCAGCTTGGTTTTCCGCTGGTCGATGGAAAGGGTGCAGTTTGGTTTTTAAATGCCACAGATACCCGAGTACTCGATGTCATTCATTACAAAGCGCAACCAAATGGTTTCTCGCTGGGCCGCTCTCGCGACGGCGATGCTCAATGGGATCACTTCGCCAAGCCAACGCTTGGCCAAGCGAACCAGTCGCCGTTTCAGCACGATATCGTGATCAACGAAATAATGTACAACCCGATCTCACTCGACTCAGGCGACGAATACATCGAACTGCACAATCGCGGCAACGAAGCGGTTGACTTGAGTAACTGGCAATTCAAAGACGGCATTGATTATCGTTTTCTGGACGGCACACGTTTGGCTGCCGGGGGTTACTTGGTGGTGGCCAAAAACCGTGCTCAACTCTTGACCAAGCAGAAGGACCTCGACCCCAGTTTGGTTTACGGCGACTACGGCGGGACATTGTCGAATCGTGGCGAGCGACTTTTGCTCACCATGCCGAAAGAGGTGCCTGTCGATGGCAAGCCCGGCGCGTTGAAGTCAGTTCGCGTGCCGGTGGACAAGGTGACTTACGGCGACGGCGGCAACTGGGGCAAGTGGTCGGACGCCAACGGAAGCAGCCTTGAATTGCGAGATCCGCACTCGGACAATAGAGAGGCGAGCAACTGGGCCGACAGCGACGAAAGCGGAAAATCCGACTGGGTGACAATCTCCGGCGAGGGTTCACCGGACAAAACCCGAAACCACCTTTTTTCACCAAATTACCTACAAATGTTTCTGCTAGATAAAGGCGAGTGTCTCGTGGACGACGTTCAAGTCTACGATGCCAGAACCGATGCCAAGCGGGTACAGAATCCTGGTTTTGAAAAAAAATCCACCTTGGAACTCGTCGGCACCCACGATCAGTCCGAAATCATCGCCGGTAAAGGCCCCGACGGAAGCAAGGCGTTACATGTGAAAGCATCCAACCGTGGCGACACGGAAGGCAATGGCATCTGGCTATCATTGTCAGGTCGAAATCCAACAAAGATGCGTATCGAGGCCAAGGCGCGATGGCTGCGCGGTCACCCGGAGTTGCTAATGCGCACCCGCAATGGAGGCTACGAGGCATTTGGCAGTCTGCCGGTTCCGACCAACCTGGGCACGCCAACCCGACCGAACTCAATCCAAGTGGAGAATGTTGGCCCCGTCATCACCGGTGTGATTCATTCGCCGGTTTATCCAAAAAAAAATCAACCGGCAACAGTCAGTGCTCGAATCACCGATCCGGATGGCTTGGCCAAAGTCACACTGCACTACCGCATCGACCCAAGCAAAACGACGACTGAAGTTGAGATGGTAGACAACGGAACGGCGCAAGACCAAGTCGCCAACGATGGTATCTTCACCGGCCAGCTACCTGCACAAACCATGGCCAAACTGGTTTGTTTTCAGATCGAAGCGGAGGATGCACTTGAGGAAGCAAAGACTAGCTCCTATCCAAGCACTGCTCCGGCGAGAGAGTGCCTAATCCGCATGGGAACCAGCCCAGCCAAGATCAACGAACTGGGCCAATACCATTTTTTGATCAACCGAGACGCCTCATTGCAGTGGAGCAAAAATCACAAACGAAGCAATGCTCCCCTGCCGGTGACGATGGTCTATAACGGTGAACGTGTGATTTATGACGCCGGAATGTATTACGGTGCCGGTTCTTACCATAGCCGCGTGTATACCGGGCCGACCGGCGCATTGTCCGATTACAACACCACGTTCCCAAGCGACAACCGCTTCATGGGCGCCAAGAAAATTGTGTTGAGCATGCCGGGTGCCCCTTCTGATCGCGTTCCTGAACCAACAGCGCAAATCGAACAGGCAGCCTTCTGGTTGATGTACAAGGCGGGTGTCACGACCATCCACAGGAGATACGTCAACCTCTATGTTAACGGACGCAAACGCGCAAAGGTTTACGAGGATACCCAACGTCCCAACCGCGATCTGGTTCGGCAATGGTATCCCGCCGCCGGTGGCGAGCTATATAAAATCCAGATGTGGAAGGAACTCACCAACCCCAAAAGAAGCCAAAACTACCAGTACGAATCCCATCCTGCATTTCTTGGCGGCAATCAGGATAAAAACGGAATTCAGCCGTGGTATTATCGCTTGAGCTGGTCTCCTCGGGCTTATGACGGTTCCGCCAACCAAATGGCCAACCTGTTCGAACTGGCCCAACGGATTAACGACACGAAAAATCCAGAGTACATTCAGCGCCTTGAAAAGGTCGCCAACATGGAACAGTGGATGCGTGTATTCGCGGTGGAAAACATTATCTGCAACTGGGACAGTTACGGTGCATCCAACGGCCAAAATATGTCCACTTTCAAACCGACCAAGGGCCGTTTTGAAATGATCCCGTGGGATATTGACCTTGGCCTGGGCAAGGGATCATTCGGCAGTAACAATCAATTGTTTAGTACCAGAAACCCCTATTTCTGGAGCCTGACAGGCGATCCAATTATCAAGAAAATTTACCGCGTCAACCACTTCAAGCGCCACTACCTAAGGGCGGTGCTCGAACTGCTCGACGGCCCGATGAACGGTGATGCATTCAACGAATACGTGGATAAAAAATACAACGCCCTCAAGGCCAACAAGCAAACCGTCAACCCGCCTACATCGCTCACCTCCTTTATCAAGGACCGTTCCTCCTACCTCCAAAGAACCATCGACCGGCTGGACAACGAGTTTTCTGTCACTCAGTTGAGTGACATTCAAACGGACGAACTCACGGTTACCCTCTCCGGATCGGCACCGCTACGGATGCGCTCACTCCAAGTCAACGGCGTGCCCCAGCAACTCGAATGGAAACAGCTCACCAGATGGCAACTGGTGTTGCCAGTCGAAGCCCCTCAAAAATCGTACACACTCACCGCCATCGCAGGCGACGGTCAACCGATCGAAGACGCCTCACAATCCATTGAAGTGAGCTACACGGGAGATGCCTCTTTCCCTCACGAAAGCCTTCAAATAAACGAATGGATGGCGTCGAACGACTCAACGCTCAAAGACACTGCCGACGGCAACTTCGACGACTGGATCGAGTTGCATAACCGCAGCGAACTACCGGTCGAACTCTCCGGTTGGTGGCTGACCGACGAAAAAACGTCCCCACGCAATTGGCAGTTTCCAGAGGGCGCAACCATCCCGGCCAAAGGCTACCTGCTGATTTGGGCTGATGACGAACCCCTGCAAACCGGCGACGAATTCCACGTGCCGTTCAAGCTCACGGCCAAGGGCGAATCGATTTTGTTATTCGATCCCGAGGGCCGCTTGGCCGACGAGGTCACCTTCGGTGAACAAAAATCGGACAAGGCCATGGGTCGATCTAACGATAAGGGCGTCCCAACCTCCCTGGCCAAAGCCACTCCTGGTGCCAAAAATGAAAGCGGAATCGTCAGCCCGACGAAGCCGATTAAGTTGGCGTTCGTTTCAGAAAAGCCCTTCACCTTTACATTCCACGGTGAGGATGGTGTAAATTATATCATCGAACAATCGGCCGATCTTCGTAGTTGGCGCGAGGTTCAAACCGCAAACGGCAATGACGATCTCATTCGCCACACCGTCCCGCTTGGCCAGGGGGAAACAGCAACCTTCTTCCGAGTCCGCGTGCCCAATTAGCCCTCGGCCAGGCGGCGGCTGAACTTGGATTGGATCACTCCGACTTTCTGTGCCCTTTCCAGCCGGGGCCGCGGACGACGCGGCCGGGCTTGGCACCGGTGTGTTCGCCGTCCTTCAACACTTGCACGCCATTCACGAAAACATGTGCCACGCCGGTGGAAAACTGGTGTGGCTCCTTGAAGGTCGCATGGTCGGTGATGGTCTCCGGATCGAACACCACCACGTCGGCGAAGTAACCCTCCTTCAGGCTGCCCCTGTTCCTGATTTTCAGGTTGGCAGCCGGGAAGGAAGTCAGCCGGCGAATTGCCTCCCGCAGCGAGATGATTTTTTCGTCTCGCGAGAATTTCCCCAGTACGCGGGCGAAGCTGCCGTACGCGCGTGGGTGGGTCATGTCGATGGCGTTGGCCGGGTCGAGCGAAGCGGAGTCGGAGCAGAACGACACCCACGGGAGCGCGATTTTTTTGCGAATGTTGTCCATCGACATGCTGAAGTAAACGCACTGGATGCGGCTGTTATCCTCGAGCACGAGGTCGATGATGGCGTCCTCCGGCGACTGGCCCCGGATGCGAGCCGCCTCGGCGACGGTTTTGCCCATGAATTTTTTGCCCAGCTCCTCGTTCTCGAACCCGACCATCATGATGCCTTCCGGCGGCTGGTTGGCGAGTTGCTCACGCAGGTCGCCGAGCAGCCGCTTGCGCGCCTCGGGTTCACGCATGCGGTTCATCCACGCCTCGTGCCCGCCCTCCTGCACCCACGTCGGGATCACGCCAGTCAAGCCGGTGGAACTGGCGTTGTATGTGTACATGTCGGCGGTGATCTGCAGGCCGTCCTTCTGCGCCTGCTCAACACGCCGGATCAGCTCGTCGAGCTTGTGCCAATTCCCCCGGCGCGACGCCTTGAGGTGATAAATCTCCGACCGGATACCGGCCTCGCGTGCGATGTTGAACAGCTCGTCGAGGGCCTCGAGTAGTTGCGACCCCTCGCTGCGCATATGGGAGATGTACAGCCCGTCGTATTCCGCAACCGCCTTGGCCAAGCGTACCAGTTCCTCCGTTGAGGCGTAGTCAGCCGGGGCATAAATCAACGCTGTGCTGATGCCCACCGCGCCCTCCTCCATCGCGGCCCGGGCGAGCGCCTGCATCCGCTCCAGCTCGGCCTCGGTGGCCGGCCGGTTTTCGTAGCCGACCTCGTGCACGCGCAGCGTGGTCGCGCCGACGAACGATGCGATGTTCGGCGACACGCCGAGCCCGACGAGATGCTCGAGCCCTTGGCCAAGCGTGGTCCACGGCACGTCCGTACCGTCCTTGCGCCGGCGCATGGTGGCGTTGAGCGGGCCAAGCGACGAGCCCTCCCCGAGCACCTCGAGCGTGACGCCCTGCCGGATGTCGCCCTGCGACTTACCGTCGCGGCGCAACGCTTTGGCCGTCCAGCTCAGCATGTTGATAAAACCCGGCGAAACCGCCTTGCCGGTGGCATCGATCACTGTCTTGCCGCGCAGCTCCGTCGGCGCGCCCAGGTACGAAATCCGGTCGCCGCGAATGGCCACCGTCCCGACAAACGGCACGCCGCCGCTGCCGTCGTAAATCGTCCCGTTTTGAATGACCACATCGTGCCTCGCCCCGCCCGGGCCGCGCCCGGGGCTTGCGCACGACACGACCAACAGACCCAAGCCAAGCGGAAACAGGAAGTCAGCGAAAAGTTTCTTCAAGGACATCGGCAGGAAATTGAGCCGCACTACCATGGAAATGCAAGCTCGCTTGGCCAAGTAGTGTGGCCAGTGCGATCAGTGACGGCAGCGGCAGCGATGACCAGCCACTGGCGTGCTGGCTACGCGCAGGCGTTGCAGGATGTGATGGGGACGTTGAACCGGTACAGGCGGATTTAGTTACCAGCGGCTTCCAGTTCCTTCTTGGTCTTGCCGCCGTGTTTGCGAAGGAGTGAGACGATTACAGTACGACCGCTATTGTTAGCAGAATCAAGCGGAGTCATCCCTTGTTGTGGACCCAACTCCACTCTCGCATTTACGTCCGCACCTTTAGCAATCAACAATTCAACTATCTCCTGATGACCTTCGTAGGATGCAGGATGCAATGGTGACCATCCATCTTTGTCTTTAGCATTTACATCCGTACCAGCCGCCAGATGCTGTTTAACGGCCTCGATATTGCCGACTTCGGCCGCATCATACATTGAAATATCTGGAACACTCGGACCACACCCCACCAGAAGCACGGCTGCGATTGTTGTGAGTAG
>JABGZB010000377.1 GCA_018674955.1 Verrucomicrobiota bacterium
CGCGACTTGAGCCTGATGAAGCTTGATATCCGGCTTGAGCGCGAGTCGCACCCGAGTCGCCAAATCCCGCTTGGTGACGGTGCTTTTTTCATTGTCGGAAGGCTTCATAAGCGGAGGGTTATGCCGATCAATCGCTGAACCGAAACCTCTACGCCCAAGCCACCGCTCCGTCAAGCCGATTTTTTAAAAAAAACAGTCCTGCCAACGGTGTTAACTCCCGCTTGGACAAAGTCGGACGACTAGGCGACGATAGATTTGATGACGTGAGCCTCGTCCTCAACGCCCGTCAACCGGGCATCCAATCCCTGAAAACGATACGTAAACACCTGAGAATCAATGCCTAGAAGATGAAGCATGGTTGCGTGAAGATCCCGCACATGAACTCGATCCTTGGTGGCGTTATAGCCCAGTTCATCCGTCTCGCCGTGGGTGATGCCCCCCTTGATTCCGCCCCCGGCGAGCCACATCGAAAAAGCCCGAATATGGTGATCCCGGCCGGCCGCGGAGCCTTTCCCCTGAAACATCGGTGTCCGGCCGAACTCGCCGCCCCAGATCACCAGCGTGTCATCAAGCATGCCGCGCGCTTTCAAATCCTTCACCAGTGTCGCGCTTGGGTGGTCGCAGAGGCCGCAGCAAATTTTCATGTATCGCTCCAGATCGCCGTGATGATCCCATCCGCGATGGTACAGTTGAATGAAGCGCGTGCCTCGCTCGGCCAAGCGCCGGGCGAGCAGACAATTAGCGGCGAACGATCCGTTCATCCCCTTGACGCCGTATGCATCGAGCACGTGCTGCGGCTCGCCGGAAAAATCCATCAACTCCGGTACGCTCGACTGCATGCGAAACGCCAACTCGTACTGGGCGATGCGCGTGTCGATCTCCGGGTTGGCGACCCGCTCGTTGCGCAGGCGATTGAGTTTGCCGAGCGTCTCGACGAAGCCGCGCTGCTGTTCGCGGTTCACTCCGGGCGCGGACCGGACATAGTGCACCGGGTCGCCCTGGGAGAAAAACTGAACACCCTGGTGACGGCTCGGCAAAAAACCGGCACCCCATTGTCGCGACGAGATCGGCTGCGGGTTGCGGCCGCCCTCGCTAGTCAGCACGACGAACCCCGGCAAGTCCTCGTTCATCGAGCCCAATCCGTAAGTCACCCAAGCGCCCATGCTCGGCCGGCCGGAGATGGACGTGCCGGTATTCATCACCGTGTGCGCCGGGTCGTGGTTGATCTGCTCGGTGTGCATCGAGCGCACGATCGCGATGTCATCGGCGATGCCGGCGATGCCGGGCAGCATATCCGAAATCTGCTGGCCCGACTGCCCGTGACGGCGAAAAGGAAACAACGGGCCGAGGCACTTGAGTTTTGTGTTTTGCAACTGGGCTATCGGCTGGCCTTTTGTGAACGACTCCGGCATCGGCTGGCCGTCCAGTCGCGCCAGTTCCGGCTTGTAATCGAACGTCTCCAAGTGGGACGGCCCGCCGGCCATGCAGAGAAAAATCACCCGCTTGGCCTTGGCCGCAAGATGCGGCAGCCCCGGCAAAGCGCCGACGGATTTGGGTTCGCTCGCTGCGCTGAGCCAGTTCGGATTGGCCAAGCTAGCCAAGGCGGTGGCACCCAAGCCAAGCGATGTGCGGCTCAGGAACGAGCGGCGGTTTGTCAGTGTATCTATTTGTTGCAGAGAAAGTTGCATGTCAGTTTCGCGTGATGGTTTCGCTGAGGTTCAGCAGCGTCTGGCCAAGCACAGTCCACGCAGCGGTCTCCGGCTTGGCCATGCCGACGGGCAGTTTCAGCATCCCGACGGCGAGCAACTTGTCGGCTGCCATCGCGTCGCCTTGATAGCGTTTGCGTGTTTCGCCGAGGAACGCCCTGGCCACGTTTAGTTCCTTGCCGCTCGGTTCTCTGCCGAGCGCTGTTTGCCACGCCCAAGCCAGGCGCTGCTGATCGGTGGCCCCGGCCTCGTTTAGGATGCGAAGTGCGAAGCCCTTGGCCGCCTCGACAAATGTAGGATCGTTCATCAGCGTGAGCGCGGCCAGCGGCGTGTTGCTGACCGGGCGCTGCGCAGTGCACTCCTCGCGCGTTGGCGCGTCAAACGCGCGCAACATCGGGTGCAGAAACTGTCGCTGCCAATGCACGTACACGCCGCGCCGGTACTGGTTGGCATTCATGTCGGCTGAGTACTTGCGCTTGGGAAAATTCATCGGAGAGTAGTAGCCGGCCGGCTGGTACGGCTTGGCTACCTTGCCGCCCATCTGGTCGTTCAACAGGCCACCGACTGCCAGTGCGTTGTCGCGGATGGTCTCGGCCTGCAGCCGGAAGCGACCCTGCCTCATGAACAGCCGGTTCTCCGGATCGTGTTCGCGCAACTGCGGACTGACGAGTGACGACTGGCGATATGCGCTGGAGGTGACGATGAGTCGGACGATGTGCTTGACGTCCCAGCCGCTCTCGACGAACTCGACGGCAAGCCAGTCGAGCAACCCGGGATGCGTTGGCCACTCGCCCTGTGAGCCGGTGTCATCGAGCGTGCTCGAAAGGCCGGAACCGAAAAGGAGATACCAGAGGCGGTTCACGAACACGCGCGCCGTCAGCGGGTTGTCGGCGGACGTCAGCCACTCGGCCAAGTGGAGCCGGTTCGCGCGGTTCACGTTTTTCAACACAGGCAGGAAGTGCGGCACGGCCGGCTCGACGATTTCGCCGGAGTCATCCATCCAGTTGCCGCGAGGCAGCACGCGGATCGTGCGCGGCTTGATCCGGCCGGTGACCATAGTGCGCGTGAGCTTGGCCTGCGCGACATCCAGCGGCGAGACGACCTGCAACTCCGGCTCGCGCTTGGTGGGGAGCGTGTTTGTGCCGCTGAAGGTCTTGTCGTCGTTCACATCTGCAAAAAACGCCGCCAAGCTGTAAAAATCCTTCTGTGTGAAGGGGTCGAACTTGTGATCGTGGCACTCGCTGCAGCCCATCGTTGCCCCGAGCCAGGCGTTGGAAACATTGCGCACGCGGTCGGCCGAGTACTTGGCGAGGTACTCCTTTTTTTGCACACCGCCCTCGTGCGAGGTCTGCAACAGGCGATTGTATCCGCTGGCAATTTTTTGGTTCATCGTCGCGTTGGGCAGCAGGTCGCCGGCGAGTTGCTCGGCGGTGAACTGGTCGAACGGCAGGTTGTCGTTGAACGCCTTGATGATCCAGTCGCGGTACGGGGTAATCGCGTGATCCTGATCGCCGTGGTAGCCGACGGTGTCGGCGTAACGGACGAGGTCGAGCCAATACGTGGCCAAGCGCTCGCCGAACCGCGGCGACGCCAACAACTCGTCCACCACTCGTGCATACACTTCCGGCAACTTTGCCAGGCGCTTGGCCAAGCGGGGCGACGGCGGCAGGCCGGTGAGGTCGAAGTGCAATCGGCGCGCCAAGGTGGCCGCATCGGCTTGGGGAGACGGCGAGAGGTTTGCACTCTCGATCCGCGCGAGGATGAACCGGTCGATCGCACCGGTTGGCCAAGCGCGGTCGCTGACACTTGGCATCGGCGTGCGCTTGGGCGGGATGTAGGCCCAGTGCGCTTCGTACTCGCCGCCTTGGGCGATCCAGTCGCGTAACAGTTTTTTTTCGTCGTTGCTGAGTGTCTTGCCGGTATCGGGCGGCGGCATCACGTCGTCCTCGTCGCCGGTGGTGATGCGGGCTATCAACTTGCTCTTGTCCGGGGCGCCGGGTACCACCGCCGCATAATCGCCGAGATCAGCCAGCGCGCCCTCGAGGGTGTCCAATCGCAACTCGGCCTTGCGATGGTTGGCATCCGGCCCATGGCACTTGAAACATTTGTCCGAGAGAATCGGGCGGATGTCGCGATTGAACCGAACCTCACCGGCATCCGTCATGCATGCGGCAAGAGTGAAAGCCAGTGCCGGGAAAAGTCGATAGAGCCATCTGCAAGTTGTGTCGTTCATTTACGCCTCGGCGACTCTACCAAAAAAAAGTGTGACCTGTCACACTTGCGCTTGGCCAAGCGTTGGCATGGCGTTTGCTCGGGAAATGCCGGTTTTTTATAGCCGAAAACGGCATCGACAAACCTGCCCGGCGGTTTGACAACCGGAAGACTGGGCATAGACTAAAGTCACTTTTTAGCACGAAATGAAGCCAACCTACTGGCATAGATCCATCCGAGCCGCCCTCGCGGGGTTGCTGATTCTTCGCGCGTCCATCGACGTGCAGGCCCGCAAGGGTTATCTTCCCCGCATTTTCAAGAGCAACAAGGCGGCCGCCTCGGAGCCGGCGGAAGCGGCGCCCCATGCGCCAATGGGCCGTATGGTGATTCCGCTGAACCGCCTCACAGCGGGCGACGTGAGACGGATGCTGGACGACGCCTACGGCCGCGATAACGCTTTCAGTGTCGTGGAGCCGAGCCGCTTGGCCAACGGGGTGATTGTAGTCGGGCCAAAGAGTGAAATCGATGGCATCCGCGAACTGCTCACCCAAGCTGACCCCAACGATCGTGATTTTTTGATCGCCAACAAAGCGCTTCTTCCCGAGGGGGTTGTCAGCGAAGAGGAACTCGAAGCCGAATTGCCGAATGGTTTTTACACTGAAGCCAGAAAAAACGCCGAGGAGCGGGCGGGGGGAAAAGAGTCAACTTGGCAGCAAAAGGCGAGCCCACTGAATTGGTTCAGCCGGAAGACGCCCGTGATACGGAAAGCGACTTGGCGGCAGCGAGTGAACCCGCTGAACTGGTTTAACGGAAAAACGAGCAGGAAAAAAACCCGCAAGCAGCCGATCCGTGTGCAGGGAACCCATGGCGAGCGTTTGAATCCGTCAAAAATTACCGTTGGCAAAGAGCTCAAGATACCCAGCGCCACGATGGAGAACACTGCAATCAAACTGGCCCACGCCAGCGCCAAGGAGATGGCCGCACAAATGCAGTCGCTCTACAGCAACTCCGATGTGAAAATCGTACCAGTGAAGGAAGCCAACATCGTCCTAGTGACGGGGAGCAAATCTGAAATAAGGGACATCCACCGCTCCATCACCCAACTGGACCAAGCCGCCGGGGAGTTTTCTGCCGGGGAAATCGCCGACGCGACGCAGTACATCCGCAAGCTGGCGAACAGTCGAAACACCGCTTTCCGCATCACACGCCCGCACAAGCCGCGGATACGCCCGCTCCCGCCCATCTCCATCACCGGCGACCCCGAACCGGACTTCAACAGAACCGTGGCCGCAAGCACGGTGCTCCAGGACTACGTGAAGCCGGCCGAGCACGAGGACGTTCCCGTCGAGCCAACAAAGCTTGATCCACTGCAAAAATTCTTCGAAGACTACAGGCTCAACTCGCTGAACGCCGACCGCCGCAAAACCCAGGCCGATGCCTTGCGCGAGTTCTACATGAACTCCGGCCAACTCCCCCGGCCCGTCGTCGAGATTCGCGTGGAAACCGGCCCGAAGTCAGCCACCAACCTCCTTCAATACCTTTACACTCGTCCCGTCCCTGCTCCCCCGGCTAAGCCAAGCGGCAGCTCGGCAACCTACCAACAGGGCAACAAGAAGCCTGTTACCACCAAGGATCACGACTGACATTGCACACCGGCGAAACCCGCCGACCCAACATCTCCAATCCCCCTTTGACTTTGGGGACTTCGGTTGTAAGACTCACCCGCAACCAAATTCTCAATGTCCACCAATCTTTCCACTGCCCAGATCAACGTGTTCCGGGAGGAAGGCTACCTCATCGTGCCCGGCCTGTTTGATTCCGAGGAAGCCAGGATTCTCCACGCCGCAGCCAAGGCCGACCAATCGTTCGAGGAACACGCATACGACCTCGAGGACGGCGAAGGTGGCAAGGCTCAACTCGTGCTCTGGAACAAGGCGGGAGAGGATTTATGGGGCTCGATCGCCCGCTGCGAACGCATCGTCAACGCCATGGAGCAACTGCTTGAAGGCGAGGTGTACCATTATCACAGCAAGATGAGCATCAAGCGCCCGCGCACCGGCGGCGCGTGGTCGTGGCATCAGGACTACGGCTATTGGTATCAAAACGGCTGCCTTTATCCGGACTTGGCCTCGGCGTTCATCGCGATCGATCCCAACACCAGAGCCAACGGCTGCATGCAGGTGCTCAAAGGTTCACACAAGATGGGCCGCATCGAGCACGGCCGTTTTGGTGACCAGACCGGCGCCGACCCCGAGCGCGTGGCCGAGGCGGTCAAGATGTTAGAAACCGTTTATGTGGAACTCGATCCGGGCGACGTGTTGTTCTTCCACAGCAACACCCTCCATCGCTCCGACCAGAACACCTCCGAGACTCCCCGCTGGTCGCTGCTCTGCTGCTACAACACGAGACACAATAATCCGTACAAAAAATCGCACCATCCATTTTACGAACGACTGGAGAAACTCCCCGATAGTACCATCAAGGAAATGGGTTCAAAATTGTTCGAGTCAGGCACTGAGTTTTGGGATCCCGCCAACGACGAGACGGTTGGCACCGGTAAGGGATGAAATCCCAAATCCTAAAAAAATTCGAATTTCAAATGACCCAAACATTACAATCGAACCCGTTTCGGATTTCGAAATTAGGATTTAAACCAAAATGGATTTAAACATTCACTCTCCCCTTCCCGAGCGCCGGGTTTGGCGTATCGGCTGCATTGGCAGCGGCTTCATCATGAACGACTGCCACCTGACCGCCTACGGAAAAGCCGGCTTCAACCCGGTCGCCATCGCCTCCCGCACACAAGCCAACGCAGCCAAGTGCGCCGGGCAGCACGACATCCCAACCGTTCACGACTCGATCGAACAGTTGCTCGATGACGAGTCGATCGAGGTGCTCGACCTCGCCGTGCCTCCGGACAACCAACTCGAAATCATCCAAGCCGCCTGCGCACGCGGCACGGCCAAAGGCATCCTCGCGCAGAAGCCGCTCGGCGCGAATTACGCCGAGGCTGTCGCCGCCGTCGAGGCCTGCGAACAAGCCGGCATCGTGTTGGCCGTGAACCAAAACATGCGCTACGACCAGTCGGTGCGTGCCGGCAAAACGCTCCTGACTAACGGCACTATCGGGGAGCCGGTCTTGGCCACCATCGACATGCGCGGCATCCCGCACTGGATGCCATGGCAGGAACGCCAAGGCTGGGTCACGCTGCGTATCATGTCCATCCACCACATGGACACGTTCCGCTACTGGTTCGGCGATCCCGAGCGGATTTACTGCACCGTCCGCACCGATCCGCGTACGCAGTTCCCGCACAGCGACGGCATTGCCAGTTACATTCTCGAATACGCCGACGGCCTCCGCGCCATCGCCATCGACGACACTTGGACCGGCCCCGCCCGTGAAGGTGCCCCGGCCGACATCGGAATCGAGTGGCGCATCGAGGGCCTCGACGGCTTGGCCAAGGGCAACATCGGCTGGTGTCAGGATCCTTACACCACCCCATCGACAATCACCTACGCAACCAAGGGCGACTCCGGTTTTCACTCGCCGACCTGGGACGAAAGCTGGTTCCCCGACGCGTTCATCGGCCCCATGGCCCAGCTTCTCATCGCGCTCGAGACCGGCGAGGAACCGGCCATCGGCGGCCGCGACAACCTCAAGACCATGGCCCTGGTCGAGGCCGCCTACCGCAGCGCCGAGGAACACCGCGCGGTTTCCCTCAGCGAGATTGTTTAGTTACCTCTGGGTGAAAAACGCCTTGAAAACCGTCCCAAATGCGACAACCGGTGCCGTGCCATGAAAAAACTGGTCGTTACAACCTTCGCAACCGCGCTGCTGACCGGGTGCGGCGCGCAGCCCACCCAGGAGTCGGCCAGCAAAACGTCGGTGGAACCCCGCGAACCCGTGACCCTAGCGCCAGTGCCGGATGTTAAACCTGTTGAGCCTGTCGCCAAAAAAAAACAAGCCGACTGAATGGAAAGCGGCATCAGGGGAAAATTGGGACGCGGCAACGCGTGGTAACACCAAACTAATCAAACGACTGCTGGCGGATGGAATGGATGTCGATGTAACAGACAAGGAGGGGCTGACTGCCTTGTATCGTGCTGCACATAATGATCAAAAAGAAACCGTGTCATTACTTCTGAGCAACGGAGCCAATGTCAATATTAGGGACAAGTTTGGCAACACACCTCTTGATGTCACACTTAAATGACAAAATCGCCGACCTCCTGCGCAAACACGGCGGCAAAACGGGTCAAGAATTCAAAGCCGAGGGCAATTAAGCCAGAGATGCCCGGCGGAATTGGCGCTTGACCAATTTGCGGTTTACAAAAACAAGCCGTGCGTTAGCCTCCGGCCACGTGGCGGCCCTTGGCCAAGCGCTTGGTTCCGCCACCCCGCGTTTATGGAATCCAAAGAGCTCGCTCTCACCTGCGCCCGGCTTGCCGACAACAAGAAAGCCGAGAACATCACCCTGCTGAATCTCCGGGAACTCTCCTCTGTGGCCGACTACTTTGTCATCGTCACCGGTGCCAACGAACCGCACTTGCGTGCTATCGTCGATGAGATCACCGAGAGTTTGAAGGAGAAACACAACGTCCGACCCTTCTCCACCGAGGGCGCGCGGACGACCCCTTGGGTCGTGCTCGATTTTTTCGATGTCCTCGTCCACGTGATGAACGACGAATTCCGAAAACACTACGACCTCGAGAGCCTTTGGGGTGATGCCCAACGCGTCGCCTTCCAGCCGGAATCCTCACCCGTCGCCGCCCAGCCCTGACACCGCTTGGCTGTGAATAACATCGGCTTGAAAATCAGCCGGTTACCGGCATCATCCGCGCCCATGACAGGCAACACTCTGCTACAACTCGATCTCCCCGGCGTCTCCAAGGTTCGCAGCGGCAAAGTCCGCGAAATGTTCGATCTCGGCGACCGCCTCCTGATGGTCGCCAGCGACCGCATCAGCGCCTACGACGTCGTGATGCCCAACGGCATCCCGCTCAAGGGCGAAGTGCTGACGATGTTCTCACACTTTTGGTTTGCCCAATTCAGCGACGTCGTCCCGAACCATCTTCTCGCCGGGGCCGATGAGCCGCTGCCCGAGGCCGTCCGCGACTACGCCGCGCAAATCGGCCGCCGCGCAATGGTCGTGAAAAAAGCCCAGCCGCTCGCCATCGAGTGCGTCGTCCGCGGCTACCTCGCCGGTTCCGGCTGGAAAGAATACCAAAAACAAAAAACCGTCTGCGGCATCGAATTGCCGGACGGCCTCGAGAATTCCTCGCAACTCCCCGAGCCGATCTTCACCCCCGCCACCAAGGCCGAGGAGGGACACGATGAGAACATCAGTTTCGAACAAGCCGTCGAAATCGTCGGCAGAG
The DNA here is from genome assembly GCA_018674955.1 of Verrucomicrobiota bacterium. GTDB lineage: Bacteria > Verrucomicrobiota > Verrucomicrobiia > Limisphaerales > UBA1096 > UBA1096. Next base: position 9,299 of record JABGZB010000377.1, read on the forward strand.
ACATCGTCGAACAAGCCCGCGAACTGAGCATCGAGTTGTACCAACGCGGCCGGGATCACGCCGCCAAAAAAGGCATCATCATCGCCGACACCAAGTTCGAGTTCGGCTTATTCGACGGCGAACTCATCCTGATCGACGAGGTGCTCACGCCCGACTCCTCCCGCTTCTGGCCGGCCGACCTCTACGCCCCCGGCAAAAGCCAGCCCAGCTTCGACAAGCAATTCGTCCGCGACTACCTCGAGACCCTCGACTGGGACAAAAACCCGCCCGGCCCCGAACTTCCCGAAGACATCGTCCAAAAAACCAGCGAAAAATACATCGAAGCCTACACCCAAATCACCGGCCTCGATTTCTAAACCGCCCCCAAAACAAAACTCGCGGGTTATTTCGCGAATAAAAACTCCAGCAAGTGGCTGAAGTCAGCGCGAGGGATCGCTTGACCGATGGCCTCGGGCATGAGGGAGCGGGTTGTTTGTTCCTGCGACGTGATGTCGGCCTTCGCGATGCTGCTCTCCGCGCCGGCCAAGTCGGCGAAGACGATCGATTCGCCGACCTCGCGCCGCTTCAGCCCGAGCACCGTCTGCCCTTTTTTTAGTTTCACAATCGAGTAGCGGAACGCCACATCGACGTTGCGGTTCGGGTCGAGAATGTCCTCCACCAACCGCTCGACGCCCCTGTTGCCGGCGCCGTCGAGTTGCGGGCCGATGTTTCCGCCCTCCCCTCCCTTTTGGTGGCAGGCCGCGCAGTAGGTGGCGAAGGTCGTCCGGCCACTTGCCGCGTCACCACCCGTCTCGCGAAACGCCGCCACGCGCTCGGCGATGAGTCGTTCGCGGTCGGCGGTCGGCTTGGGCAAGTCGGCGGTGAGCGCCGCCACGCGCTGGGCAGCGGCCTTCGGGAAACTGCTTTTTATCTGCGGATCCAGCAGCAACCCAGCCGGTGCCTGCCCGCTTTTCACTATACCAAGCAGCGCCTTGGCCCCGAGCCGGTTTCTGACCAGCGCAAGGGCAAACTGCAGTTGCAGGTCGGCCGGCGCTTGGCCAATCGCCTTGGCCAAGCGAGAGCGAACGACCGGCAAATGTGCCCCGCCATTGGCCACGGCCAGACGCAGCGACCTTGGCTGGCCGCCGTCCTCGAGGATCGATGCGACTCTGGCTTGCTGGTCCGCGTTGCCGTTCCCCAGAATGGCTGAAACCGCCACCTCACGCGCCGCAGTGGCGGCAATCGGATCGGTGGCCAAGCCCGTGGCGGCATCGAGCACCGTCGTCAATTTCAGGTCGCGGGCAATCTGCGCGGCGGCGAGCTGGCGCTTGGCCAAGTAGCGCGGCGCCATCGTGGGCAGCGGGGCGATGTCCGGCTCGAATCCACCCGCCGCCACCCAGGCGAATCCGCCCCTCGTGTCGCGATCGACGATCTCGAAGCGCGCGCGACGACCTGTAAACGCCGACAAGTCCCACACGATTTCCTGCGCGGTCTCGCCGCTGGAGCACCCGGTTTTTTGCAGGATGCGGCCAGTCACGGCTTCGACGAGTTGAACGTATTTTTTTTGGTTTGGCGGCTTGCCGGGGTGGCTTCCATGGCCGGCGAGCAGAAAACGCAACCGACTCGGAACGGCAAATTCTCGGGAGCACAGCACACCTGTCAGGCGTTCGCCGCCGGGCGCAGCGCTGCTGAGAAAATCGACGTGTCGGAACATCTCGAGACTGACGCTGAACCGCGCCACGCCGAGCCATGCGAAGGCCGCGCCGGTGTCGCCATCAACGACCTCGACGAACACCTCGCGTGGCCGGTCGAGTCGCCAGCGCACCGGCACACCAGTGTCGTTGCGCGGCGGATACACCCGATGCAGTTCGGCGCCGGTCTTGGCATCGACGAGTCGCACAAAATTCTTCTCATGCGCGGGATCGTTGGGGAAGCCGCGGTGGCCGTTGATGAAAAATGTCAGCTCGGCCGGCATCGCAAACGGCACCGAACGCAGCACGCCGGTGAGCGACTCGCCACCAGGCGGCAGGCTGGTGATGTAATGAAGACCGGTGACACCGTCGTTGGAGGCGCGCACCTGCGGAATCCACGGGCTGGCGGTTGGGTGATCGGGGTGCGGGTGGTTTTCCCACTTGGGCGTGCTGGCCGGGATGCTGCGCGTTTGCGCGATCCACGGGATGCCCGACGGCGGCACACCCTTGGCCGGCTCGGCAACCCAGTGCGTCCCGACTGCCTCGGTGGCGGCGAGTAGTTCGCCGGCAAGTTTTTCCGCCCAAGCGAGCACACCCTGCTCGGGAGTGAGTCCGCGCTGGACGATGCCGTCGTTGATGGCGAGCAGCAGTTCCGCCTGGAAATCGAGGTTGCCGGGGAACTGTTTTTGCACCAAGGCGGCCACGCGGTTCAGCCCCTCCGGCGGCACGTTGCGGGCGATGTGGCGGAGGTAAATGGTCAACTGCCCGCGCTCGATCCCGGCATCGTGAAGGTTGACCAAGAGCAGCGAGGCGGCGAACGGCGAGTTGACGGAGAGCGCCACGCTCATCAATTCGCGGAGATTTTTGGGATCATTTTTGAGGTCGGCAAACCTGGCCGGATCGTCGACGGCGCGAAGGTTGTTGCGCAGCGCGATCCGCAGCGCGTGGCGCAGATGCCCGTCAGTTGCGGGAGCCTGGCCAAGCGCGGTCAGCAGCGGACGGATGTGATCGGCGTGCGACTGCCGCGCGAGGGCATCGGCGGCGGCGCGGCGGACTTGCGGCGAGCTGTCGTGCAAGCCTGCCAGCACCATCGCCGTGGTTTTTGGCGTCCAGTTTTTTTGCGCAACGGCAATCCGCCGGGCGTGGACGCGGACAAGCTCTGATTTGTCGTTGGCCAAGCGCAACTGGGTGGCTTCGTCCAGTTGGCCAAGGCGGTGGAGTACCCACGCGCCGTGCGCCTTCAACTCAGGCTTGGCACCGGCCCGGGCCATCGCCTGGCCAAGCGGCGCGACGGCGTGCTGGCCGGCGTCATCGGCGAGATAGTCGGTGGCAGTCATGCGGCGGGCGAGCAGCGGACTGGCCAGCTCGGCGATCGCTTGGTCAAGCGGCGCGACGGGGAGATTGACCGACTTGGCCAGTCGCTCGCCCTTTGGGCCGTTGTAAACCAAGCGCCAAATCCGGCCCGTCTCGCGGTCGCGTCCGGGGTGATCGAGGCGCACCTCGTAGTGACCGATGATGCGGTTGTAAAAATCGGCAATGTACAGCGCACCGTCGGGGCCGAACTGCAAATCGACCGGCCGGAACCATGGGTCGCGGGTGCGAATCAGGTCCGGCAGCTTGGTGCCTTTCGGGCTGCTGCCGCGCCACTGGATCCTGTCGCGATTGACGCGGCTGGTGACGACGTTGCCGACGAAGATGTTGTCGCGGAATTCCGTCGGCCAGTGATTGTCCTGGTTGAAAACGATGCCGCACAGGCCGCTTGAGTTGTGCGTGTGCCGAATCACCGTGGGCGCAAAGCCCATGCCGTCGTGCGGCTTGCCGAAGCTCGGGTAATAGGCATCGCGAATGAGCTGATAAATCGGCGAGCTGTGGCAGTCGGCGGTGTAAAAGTTTCCGAACGAATCGAGGCACATGCCGAACGGGTTGACTTGCCCGAAGGTGAACTGCTGCACGCTTGAGCCGTCCAACTGCACGCGATACGTGTTGCCGGAGTTCATCGTAATGCTCGAGCCATCAGCGGCGTTGACGGTGGTCGTGTTATTGAAACCGTGCGTGAGATGCAGCCAGCCGTCGAGCCCGCGAGTGAACGACGACTGCATGCCGTGCGTGTCGCGCTCGAAGCCAAGTGGACCGTAAAGTTTCTCCCGCTTGTCGGCCCTGCCATCGCCGTCGGTGTCGCGCAAAAACCAGATGTTCGGGATGCTCCAGGCGACTACGCCATCCCTGTACGGATAAATCCCGGTGGGGATGTTCAGGCCATCGGCGAAGGTGGTGAGCTTGTCGTAGGCGCCATCGCCGTTGGTGTCCTCGAGGAGCTTGATCGTGTCGTGACCGCGTTGGCCAAGCGGCGCGGGGTACGGGTATTCGAGCGTGCTCGTGACCCACAACCGGCCGCGCTCGTCGAAGGCGAGATTCATCGGCTGGCCAATGTCCGGACTGGCGGCGACCAACTCCATCCGGAAACCGTCCGGGACGTCGAACAACTTCAGGCTTTCAACTGCGTCAAGCGGATCAGCCTTGCGCACCAACGCCTGAAAATCCGGCCTACTGAACGGGTCGGCGGGCGGCTTTTTTTTCTGAAAATCCTGCGCTTGGCCAAGCGCCACGCCAGCTAGAAAAAGTGGGATGAAGCGAAACATTCAGCGGGGGAAAATGACAAGTCACCAAACCCATGCCAAGCCACATTTTGGCCGCCGTGCAATTACCCGGACTCGTCCCAGGGATGATTCCAAATGACGGAGCCGTCCTTCGCAATTTCCATTTGATCAAAACATCCTGGAGCGGCGTGCTCGACTTGGAGGAAATTCATATCGCGCTGGGTGGACTTGTAAACGTTGAACGCCTGATCGATTGGCAGCGTCGCGGCCGCGTCCAATACCATCCCATCGTCGATGCCCTCGATTGAACCAAAAGTAGGCGCTTGGTCAAGCGCAGCTAATTGGGCTTCGTTGACGAAGAAACACCCCGAGTGCGGCGCGCGGGCTCTCTCGAATTGCACCCTGCCGCCGAGGTAATCCAGCGTGTGGATGACATCTCCCACCGGTCCGTCCGAATAGGTGTAGTCCGGGTAAATCTTGTACACCCACTCGCTATGCACCTTGTCGGTGTCGAGGAACGACTCGAAGCGATTCGGCTGCAACAGGGCCTTGGAGTCGGCGCTGGTAACATTACGGTTGAAGTAATCCAGCTTGCAGAAGAAGTGGGGATCGTGAATCACGATATCATCCTCGAGATAGCCATAATAATCGTACTGACCTGCGTGACTCCGAATGACCTTGTGCGTCTCGAAGCCGATGTGCCTCGGGTCGGCGTTGATCGGGACGTGCTCGTAAAGCCTTGAGGGAATTCCAATTTCGCTAAGCAGATGTTTTTCGGGCACAGTGACGACCTTGACGGTAACTGAGTGGGCGCACTCATTCGGAACCTCTTCGAAGATGCGCTGCCGATGGTTGGCTCCGATGTGCGCTCGGCCAAACAACAGGTGTAGAATACCAATGCACTTTGCCAAACCACGAATTTTTTCCTGACGCTTATCCTCTCTTTCACTGTGGTAACGCGCCTTGTTTGCAGGTGCGGTTTCAAAAAAATGAGGGATGCAAATCAGGATTTTCATCGGTACAGCATTTCTGTTTGTACTTTGTTAAATCGAACCGGGTGCGAGTTTCTTTTTTTCGGCGAGCACCTTTTGTAGCACGGCAAATGTCTTGCGCTCGGTGTCGTCGAGCAGCCTGCGAATCCAGCCAGCCAGCCAAGACAAAAACAAAAACTTCGATCCATTTTTTATTCGTATGGGAGGCGAACTGTACTGAAAAACCGTCCCTACTACAATACGGGCCGAGGATGGTTTACGGATTCCAAACGAACTGCTCCCGTCAATCTACGAACAGGAACTCGTTGAGGTTGATCAATGCGAGCGCAAACTGTGTGAGAGGCTCGACTTCGCCATCGCTTGGCTCGGCGAGAAACCGCTTGGCCAGGTGCAACTCCTCCCTGCTTGGCTCGCGCTGGAACAGCAGGCCGTACATCCGCCGGATGGACCGTCCAACCGGCGTTTCGCCATCTTTGCAACGCTTGGCCAAGGTCTTGGCCATCGCCAGCGAGAAACCGGAGTTGAGCAGGATCAGCGACTGCGGTGCGGTGGTGGATTCCTTGCGATGGGCGCAAGACGCCGTACCGTCGGGGCGGTCGAACAGTTCAAACAGCGGGTAGCGCAGATTACGCCGGGCGAACAGGTAAACGCTGCGCCGGTGGTGATCCTTCTCGTCAGTGCTGACCGGCCATTGGTTTTTGAGCAGCGTACTGGTGATTTCTTGGGGAAGCGGCGGGCGCACTCCGGGACCGCCGACGCGCTGTGCCACCCGGCCGCTGAGTGTGAGTAGCATGTCGCGCAGCGACTCGCCGTCGAGCCGACGCCGGTTCATCCGCGAATAAAGCCGGTTGCCTGGATCAGCCGCCAGGCGCCTGGCCCAGTGCTCGCCCTCCCCCCGGCTCACCTGCCTGTACGCCGCCGAGGTGAGCAGCAGCCGGTGCATCGACTTGAGGCTCCACCCGCGCCGGGGCAGCTCCGCCGCCAGCCAGTCGAGCAACTCCGGGTGGCTTGGCTTCCCGGCGTTGCGTCCCAAGTCGTTCGGCGTCCCGGCCAGCGCTTGGCCAAAGTGAAACTGCCAAAGCCGGTTGACCGCCGATCGAAGAAACAACGGGTTGCGCGAGCCGGACATCCACTTGGCCAGACCGGTGCGGCTGGCCTCGGGGCCGCTCCCGGCCCGGCCAAGGGCGATTCGCGGTGCCGCCGGTTTCATCACTTGGCCAAGCCGCCGAAAATCGCCGCGCACCGCAAACCGGGTCGTCACCGGTCTGCCAGTCGAGACGCGCATCACACGTCCGCTGACTTCACCCCCGGCAAGGGCAAGTTTCTGTTCCTTGAATTGCAGGGCGCTCTCGAAGAACGCGCGCAACCGATAAAAATCGGCCTGGCTGACCGGGTCCGACTTGTGGTCGTGGCACTGCGCGCAGCCGACGGTCAGGCCGAGAAAAACCGAGCCGACGGTCGTGGTCATTTCGTTGAGCACCATGTGGCGTCGCTCGGTCGTCAAGTTGATATCAGGCATGTCCTGCCCGGCCAGCAGGAAACCGGTGGCCAAGGCGGCGGCGGGCGACACTTCGTCGCCGGCGAGTTGGTGGAGGACAAATTCGTCGTAAGACTGATCGGCGTTCAGCGCGCTGATCAGCCAATCTCGGTAGCGCCACGCATTGGGACGCACCTTGTCGTGCTCGAAACCGTCCGTCTCGGCGAAGCGCGCAAGATCGAGCCAATGCTGTGCCCAACGCTCACCGAAAGCCGGCGACGCGAGCAGCGACTCAACCAACCGCTCGTAGGCATCCGGTCGGGCATCCGCTTCGAACTCCACGACCGCCTCCGCGGTCGGCGGCAGGCCGAGGAGGTCGAAGTACAACCGGCGAATCAGCGTGCGGCGGTCGGCCTCCGGCGCAAGCGACAAATTTTTGCCCTCCAGTTTTTCAGCAATGAAATGATCGACCGGGTTGGCCAAGTGCCCGGTCGCCTTGACTCGTGGAATCGCCGCTTGGCCAAGCGGACGCCAAGCCCAATGGTCACGATCCGCAGTGGTGATGGGCGGCTCAACGATGGCCACCGATTCCTCCGCCTGGCCAAGCGACAGGCTCAACAGCAACAGGCTGACGCAGCGCAGGAACATCACGCGAGAATGTCGGTGGCAACGCTGCCGCCAACATCGGTGAGGCGCTCGTCTCGGCCATTGTGGAAGATGGTCAGGTGTTCGTGGTTGATGCCGAGTAAATGTAGAATCGTCGCGTGAAGGTCGTGTACGTGTACCTTGTTTTGCTCGGCGCGCAGCCCCACGGGATCAGTCGCGCCGTAGGCCATGCCGCCGCGCACGCCGGCGCCGGCCAGCCACACCGAGTAGCCCCACGGATTGTGATCGCGGCCGGTGCCCTGTTCGCTCATCGGCATGCGGCCGAACTCGCCACCCCAAATCACCAGCGTGTCGTCCAGCATGCCGCGCGTCTTCAGATCCTTAAGCAAACCGGCAATCGGCAGATCGGTTCGGCGGCAGTACTTGCTGTGGTTTTGCAGGACATCTTTGTGCGCGTCCCAGCCTCCGGTGTCGCCGGAGTAAAGTTGCACGAAGCGCACGCCTTTTTCGACCATTCGCCGGGCCAACAAACAGCGCGTGCCAAACTCGTTCGTCTCCTTTTGACCGATGCCATACAGCCGGCGGGTTGCCTCGGTTTCGCGGGAGATGTCGACGATCTCCGGCGCGGCCGACTGCATGCGAAACGCCAGCTCGTAGGCGTTGACGCGAGCGGCGAGCCGGTCGTCGAAGTCGCGCCCGGCCAAGTGTTCACGGTTGAGGTGGCCGATCAGGTCGAGCATGCGACGCTGGCCACCGATGCTGATACCGGGCTGCGGCTGGAGATTCAAAATCGGCTTTGCTCCGGGCCGCAGCGTCGTGCCCTGATAGCTGCCAGGCAAAAAACCGCTGCCCCAAGCCGGCGGGCCGCCCTTGAGCCCGCCACCCGGGTCGGGCAACACGATGAACGCCGGCATGTCACGATTCTCCGTGCCCAAGCCATAGGCCGCCCAGGCACCGAGGCTGGGTTTGCCCATGAGAATCGAGCCGGTGTTCATTTGGTACACCGACTGCGGATGGTTCACGCTGTCGCCGTGGCAACTGCGCAGCACGCAAATGTCATCCGCGTGCCCGGCGATGTACGGGAGGAAATCGCTGATCTCAAGACCGGATTGGCCGCGCGGGCGAAACGGCTTGATCGGGCCAAGCAGCGGATTGCCCGCGACTTTGCGGCGCGTCATCACCTCGCCAAAACTGCCCGGCAACGGCTGGCCGGCGTACTTGGCCAGGTCCGGCTTGGGATCGAACAAATCCATGTGGCTCGGCCCGCCGTGCATGAACAGCCAAATGACACGCTTGGCCCGTGGAGCGAAATGCGGCTGCCGCGGTGCTAGCGGATCAGTTGCGCCTGGCCAAGCCGCCCGCGCCTCCTGCTGCATCAGGCCCGCCAAGGCCAAGCCGCCAATCCCGCCGCCGGCTTTCAGCAAAAACTGCCGCCGATCGTGCCGCTGCGGAAAATGCGCCTGACCCAGCGAAACCGCTGGAGTTGAACCGTTCATTTGCGCTTCTTGTTAGCCGATGGAATCGTTTGACGCAACGCTGGTGATCACCGGGCCAAGCGCCCGTTTCACGCATCATTGAGGTTGCGAGGGGTGGGGTGATCTGCCAATATCGCGCCGTGAAACGCCTGCTTTTTTCCCTTTGTATTGTTGTGTCGCTTGCGCCGCTTGGCCAAGCGCAGACGAGTGACAAGCCGACCCTTTGCCAGGGCAACTACCATTCCGAGGCCGAGGCCGTGGCGCAGCTCAAGCGCCTGGCCGCGACGCACTCGAATCTCGCCGAGTGGAAGGCGCGCGCGGCGGCGGTGCGGCGGCAGATCTTGACCGGCGCCAAGCTCAGTCCGCTGCCCAAGCGCACGCCGCTCAACCCGATCATCAAAAACAAGCGCCGTTACGACGGCTACACGGTGGAGGCGGCGGCCTTCGAGGCGCGGCCCGGTTTTTTCGTGTACGGCAACCTTTACCGGCCGCTTGGTCACAACGGCAAACGCCCGGGCGTGCTTTGTCCGCACGGGCACGCGCGCGGCCCGGAAGGTGGGCGGCTGCGGCCCGACCAGCAAAACCGCTGCGCCACGCTCTCACGCATGGGTGCGGTGGTGTTCTCGTACGACATGATCGGCTTCGGCGACTCGGAGCACCTTGGTTGGAATCACAACCATCCGCAGGTGCTCACACTGCAGACGTGGAGCAGCATCCGCGCGCTGGATTTTCTCGAGTCACTGCCGGAAGTGGACGCGAAGCGCATCGGTGTCACCGGCTGTTCCGGTGGCGGCACTCAGACGTTTCTGCTGACGGCAGTCGATAAGCGCGTGGCGGTGGCGGTGCCGGTGGTGATGGTGTCGGCGCATTTCTTCGGCGGCTGCAATTGCGAGAGCGGCCTGCCGATCCACAAGACACCCAAGCTGGAGACGAACAACGCCGAGTTTGCCGCGCTCGCCGCGCCGCGTCCGCTCAAGCTTATCTCGGTGGGTGGCGACTGGACGAAGAACACGCCCAAGGTGGAGTACCCCTTCATCCTGTCGATCTACAAATACTACGGCGCGGAGGCCAAGGCGGAGAACGCGCACTTCCCCGAGGAGCAACACGGCTACGAGTACACCAAGCGACAGGCGATGTATCCCTTCATGGTCAAGCACCTCGGCCTCGACGCGGGCGGCGTGTTGGACAAAAAAACCGCCAAGTTCGACGAGAGCAAAAACACCGTCGAGAAAGTGGCCACGATGCGCACCTTCAACACGCTCGCGGACATGCCTGGGCACGCGCTCAAGCCGGGCGCGACGGTGGCGCTGCGCTAGGGCTGACGCCTGTTCCCGGCGCGGGGGTTGCGCCTGAGCCGGCGTTCTAGCGGCGACGGGGTGATGGCGTCGATCTCTTTTGTCCAGTCCTCGAGCCCAGCCTGCATGCGCTTGGCCAAGCGGGTCTTGGCGGCGACGAGGTTGGTGGTTTCGGAGAGATCCTCGGCGAGATCGTAAAGTTCAATCTCCCCGGTGCGGTGTGTGCGGCGGAGCTTGTGGCCGTCCCGAATAAGCACCGAATCGAGCGGGCGATAAAAATGGAGCCCGACCCGGGGCCGCCGAACGACGCCCCTACCGCCATTGAGTAGGACTGGCTTGACGGAACCTCCCTCAATGCCCTTGGGCTGTTTTTCCGCTGATCCGGCCAAGTCGGCAAAAGTCGAGAGCAGGTCGTAGCCGACGACCGGCACGCTTGAGTACGAACCCGGCTCGATGCCGGGGCCGGCGGCGAAGAACGGCACGCGCAAGCCGCCCTCGTAGTAGGAGCCCTTGCCGGCGCGGAGCGGCTTGTTGAAGTGCGGATACTGCCTTGCGGTGCCGCCGTTATCCGAGGTGAGAAAAACGTAGGTATTGTCGGTGAGTTGCAGTTCGTCGAGCACGTCGAGGATGCGGCCGACCGCCTGGTCGAGGTCGTCGATCATGGCGGCGTACCAGTAGGCGGTGTGGATCTTGCCCGGCGTGCGGGCCTTGTGCCGTGCCAGCGTGGCCGGCTTGGCCTCGGCCGAGAGGTGGATGGCATAGTGCGACACTTGCAGATAAAACGGCGCGTCGGTGTGGGCCTGATGACGGATGAATTGCACGGCGTTGTCGGTGAGGGAGACGGAGCGCTTGGGGTCGTCGTGCGGGAAATGCTTGGTCTGGTCGGTGGTCAACTGCCGGGCGGTGTGGTTGCCGGTGCGGCCATCAGAGGCGTCGTAGCCCAACTCGGCGGGATGATGGTACATGTGCCACTTGCCGAAGTGCGCCGCCCGGTAAGTGGGATCGATCGACTTGAGCACCTGCGGGATGGCTCGGGCCGGGAACGGCGCGGGATAGTTGACGGCGCGGTTGCTGGTTTTCTTGAGTTTGGCCGGTGTCATGCCGAACTGGATGGCATGGCGCGACGGCGAACAGACCGGGTGGGGCGCGTACGCCTGCGAGAACGTCATCCCGACATCGGCGAGGCGCTTGAAATTCGGCGTGAGGTAAAAGTCGGAACGGGTGTCGGCGCGTGACGGGATCATCGGCATCTCGGTGTTGTTCCAGCCCTGGTCGTCGGTGAGGATAAGGATGATGTTGGGCGGCTTGGCCAAGGCGGCAGAGGCCAAGCCCAGCAGCAGGGCTGCTCCGAGTAAGTGGCGGGATGTGTCTTTCATAATTGGCGCTTGCCAAGCGGATATCCACCCATCCTACTCCCCGATGGTTTCGTAGGCGATCACGGCGTTGTCACCCTGCAACCGAAGGGAGGTCATTTTCAGCTTGGTTTCGCCAGTCGAGCGTAACCTATAAAAGCGCATGCCACCGGACATTTTCACCGTGAAGGTCTTGTTGTCTTCATTGAGCACCGCCTCAGATTCTTCGGTGTATTCACCCACGACCGTGGCCGATGAAAGCAGCGTGAGCGCCGGTTCCTTGGGTGCCTCGGTGACCGTGATGGTGACCGACTCGGACGCCTTAGCGCCGTGCGGATCCGTCACGACGAACGTGACTTCGTGAGTGCCAACCTGATCGTCGGCGGGAATCCAGCGGAAGCCGGTTTCGGGATCGGACACAGCGCCGGCGGGCAGGTCGGCGGTCGTGTAGACAAGTTCAGTGTCAGCGGAATCGGTTGCGCTTGGCTTGATGACGAGCGCTTGGCCAGACTCTACGGTCTGCGGCCCGATAGCGGTCAACACCGGTGGCAGGTTGACGGTCACGGAGAGCATCCCGCTGGCTCTGGACTCCATTTCGTCCAGCACCAAGACCGTCACCTCCGTGGTTCCACCTTCCGTCTCCGGGCTGGTCGTCCACTCGATCAGGCCATTGACTGAAACGGTCATCTCGGCCGGGACGTTCTGCAGTTGGTACTTCAACTTGGCATTGTCGCCATCCGGGTCATCCGCAACCACCTGCACCGACAGTTTTTCACCTCTTGTCACTACGACCAGATCCAGCGTCTCGATTGTCGGCGGGACATTCGGCTTCAGCGTCACCGTGATTACCACTAGCTCTTCATCCACTGCTCCGTGCGGATCTTTCACGCCAAACAACACCTCGTGAACGCCCAACTGCTCCGTGGTCGGTGTCCAGTTGAAACCGGACGAGGAATCAAACTCGGCGCCCGTTGGCAAATCCTTGGCTGAGAAAACGACCTCGCCGCCCTCCGGATCGATTGCGCTTGGCTTGATGGCCAGCGCTTGGCCAGCCTGCACGGTTTGCGGGGCGATGGCAGTGAACGTCGGCGGTAAGTTGACCGTTACAGTCAACACACTGCCGGAACCGGTAGGCAATTCATCCAGCGCAAAAACCGTCACTGCCGTGGTGCCCCCGCTGGCCCCGGCGTCAACCGTCCACTCAATCAGGCCTTCGGTTGTGATGGTCATTCCAGCCGGGGCATTCTGCAATAGGTACTTCAGCTTGGCATTGTCCCCGTCAGGATCATCCGCAATCACCTGCACCGAGAGCTTGTCACCCCTCGACACCACGACAGGCTCCAGCGCCGTGATCGTTGGAGCCACATTTGCCTTCACGTTTATCCGGACGGTCAGTGTTCCCCTTGCCCCGTGAGGGTCGGTGGCGGTGAACGAAACGTCATGAGCCCCAACCAGCGCCGAGCCGGGAGTCCACTTGAAGCCCTCTTCAGGATTATACGCCGCGTTCTCGGGAAGATCGTCGGTGGTGAAAACCCACTCCGTGTCATCCGAGTCGGTCATGGTCGGATTAAAGACCAGTTCCGTGCCCGCCTTCACGGTTTGTTCCGCGAGTCCAAGCCACTTGGGTGTTTGGTTGACCCTCACGACCAACCTGCCGCTGGCCGCCAAAAGGCTCTGGTCGACGACGACTATGTTTATCTTGTGGGTCTTGGCTTCGGCTTCGCTGCCCACGGTCCACTCAACCAAGCCGCTGGCAGAAATGGTCATGCCTTTCGGCTGGTTACGAAGCCCGTATCTCAGCTTTGATATGTCACCGTCAGCATCATCGGCAACAATCTGAACCTCCATGCTGTCACCCACCGAAACCACCACCGGATCGAGCGGCACAATGGTCGGTGGCGAATTCACCATCACCAAAGCCTCAGCGCTGACCTCGAAGCCGACCGGGTTGGTGATGATCACCGTGTACACACCCTCGTCCGCCTCCACGGCGCTGGACAGGGCCAACGATGTTTCTGTCTGGCCTTCCAGGGCGACACCGTCTTTTTGCCATTGATAACTCAACGGCTCACTTCCCGTTGCCAATACCCACATCACCGCATCTTCCCCCTGCAACAAAGTTGCCCCGCTTGGCTGAACCGTGACTGAGACCGGTTCATCTACAACCACCGCCGCCTCCCGGCTGAACACGGCCCCAAGCATGTTTTTCACCTCGACCCGGTAAAAGCCGTCATTCAGCCGAGTCATGTTGGGCAACTGCATTTCCGCCTCGACAGCTCCCTCGATCTTTTCATCACCCCGATACCACTGATACTCGAATGGGCCTGTGCCCGTGGCGGTCACACTGAGGGCAAGCGTTCCGGCTAGCACCACGTGGATATCCGCAGGTTGACCCGTGATGCTTACCGGCAGAATGACCTCCAGCTTGGCCGGATCGCTGACGATAATCCCGTACGGGTTCTCAACCAGCACGGTGTACAGCGCATCGTCCTCGGCGACCACGTCGGTCAACGTCAGGGCTGGCTCGGTGGCCCCGTCAATGTCCACACCGTCCCTCTGCCACTTGTAGGTGAATGGCCCCGTGCCGGTGACTTCCACGACGAAAGTTGTGTCATCCCCCTTGACCACCGTGCCGCCTGCCGGATGGCTGGCCACTGCAGGCGGCAGGTTGACCACGAGGGTTCCCGCCTCGCTGGTGACCGTGCTGACCGAGTTGCTGGCGACCACGTAATAATCACCCTGATGCTCGTTGCTCGAGTTCTCAATCCTGATGGATGCCTCGGCGGCATCCTCGACTGGGCTGCCGTTGAAATACCACTGGTACGCTATC
>JABGZB010000378.1 GCA_018674955.1 Verrucomicrobiota bacterium
CAAGCCCGCCGCCCATGTGCTGAAAAAAGCGGCGGCGTGACGTTTTGCCTGTCATCGGTGCGTTCACGACTCAAAAAAACTAGTCCACATAAACAAACTCTGCAGCATTAAACAGCGCGTGACAAAATGCCTGTAGCGCCTGGTTTCCATCGCGCTTGGCCAGGGGGCCAAGTTTGCGCTTGGCCAAGTCTATCTCCTTTGCGCTTGCCTCGCGGCCGAGCGCCAGTCGAAATGCATGTCTCATTTTCTCACTGAGGACGCCTGGCTTTTCATGGCTCACCCGCTCTGCAAACGCGTTGGCCAAGCGACGCAGCAACTCGTTGTTCATCAGGTGCAACGCCTGGGTGACCACGTTTGATTCCGGCCGTTCAATACAGTTCGGGCTCATGACCGGCAGATCGAAACTCGCCAGCAGCGTCGGCACCTCGGTTCGACGCTGACGCAAATACACACTGCGCCGCCATGTCCCATCTTTAGGCTTTGCCATCACAAGACCCTGCCCGGAAACATCGACCGGGTCGGCCGGACCGAACTGCTCCCAACGCAGTCGCCCTGCCAATGCCAGCATTGAGTCACGCAACGCCTCGCCCTGCAATCGGAGAAGAGGCATGCGCGACCATAGTTTGTTTTGAGGATCCGACTCCATCCGTTCAACGGAAACCCGGGACGTTTGCCGATAGGTGCGCGATGTCATTATCAGTCGCTGCATCCGCTTGATGCTCCATTCGACCCCGACGAATTCCGTCGCCAGCCAATCGAGCAACTGCGGGTGGCTTGGTCTTTCCCCCGCCTTGCCAAAATCACCAAGCGTCCGTACCAAGCCCCGGCCAAAATGATGTTTCCAGAGCCGGTTCACCATCACCCGAGCCGTTAACGGGTGATCGCCTTTCGTCAACCAGCTGGCGAAAGCCAACCTGCGGCCAGTCTTGCCACTTCCCGGCCATGGCGGTTTTGCACGAAACGTTTCTCCGGGGGGAACCAGCGCCCTTGGCAAAGCGGGCTCGATCAATTCACGCGGCTCCAAATAACCACCACGGTTGAGCAGATAGGTGGGCGACGGCTGGCCTCGATCCCACAGCGCCCGCACCATTGGCTGCTCGCTTCGTTTTTTTTCAACCGCTTCAAGTGCCTTCTTTTTGGCTTCCTCATCCAGTTCCTTATTGGCCTTGATCACCGCCACTTCGGCATTCACCGCCGCCTTGTTTTCACGCCAACGTTTCAACTCCTCCGGATGGCCTAAAGGCAGCAGCCTCTTGGCGGGGTTCAACCAGTCGTGCTCGTCGAAGGCACCCTTAAAAATCGCCCGCAGCCTGAAGTAGTCCGCCTGCGACACCGGATCGAACTTGTGCGAGTGGCACTTGGCACAGTGTAACGTCAAGCCCAACACGGACGAACCGAGCACACGCATCTCGTTATCGATGTGGTCCTGCCGGTCCGGAACGAAGTTGGTGATGTTGGCATTCGTCCCGTCCTCGACCATGCGTAAAAAACCGGTCGCCACCAGCCGGTCGAGATGTTCCTCTGTGAACCCGTCGGCATCCTCATAGTTCGCCAACTCATCGCCGGCAATTTGCTCCAACAAAAACAAGTCATACGGCTTGTCCGAGTTCAAAGCACGGATGACATAATCGCGATAACGATACGCCCACGGCCGCAATGTATCGGCGTGCTGTATTCCTTCCGAGTCGGCGTAACCGGCAAGGTCGAGCCAATATCGTGCCCAGCGCTCACCGTAGGCAGGTGATGCCAGCAATCGATCAACCAACTGCTCATAGGCATCCGGGCGCTTATCTGCAACAAACGCATCAACTTCCTCGGGCAAAGGCGGCAAGCCGATCAGATCAAAGTAAACCCGCCTAGCCAACTCGCGCTTGCGCGCCTGCCCGGCCAACTCCAATCCCGACTTAGCCAAACGCTCGGACACAAACGCGTCAATAGGATTGGCCACAGCCTCTTGGCCAAGCGCAAGCACCTCCGGTCGCTTGGGAGATTGAAACGACCAGAACTGACGATCCTGCTCCGATATCAGTGACTCCCGCGGACGCCCAGATTCAGCCACAGGCATTCCGGCGGCAATCCAGTCGCGAATAGTTTCCAGCTCCTCCTCTCGCACCGGCTTTACACTGGCTTTGACCAGATCACGCTTGGGCGGCATTTCGCCCTTTGTGATTTTCTGGACCAGCAGGCTGCCATCGGGATCACCTGATTTTACAACCGGCCCATCCTTGCTGCCCTTCAGCAGCGACTCGACCGTGCGCAAATCCAGGTCCGCCTTTTGTTCCTGCCTACCATGACACGCCGCACAGCGCAAATGCAGGATGGGAAGCACATCGTGTTGGTTGACCGGTTCCGCTACACTATCGGCTTGGCCAAGCGTCCGCAGAACAAAAATCAACAGCAGCAGCCTGCCAATGAACTCGACCCTGTGCTGTGACGCAAACATTTTCAGTGAAGCAACTTGGGTAACGCAGCCCAGCGTGAATGTCCAGTTGCATCCCTACCCGCTGAATGATACCGCTGTCCAGACGGTAAAATGAAGATCACTGACATCGAATGCCATGTCCTGCTCGTCCCCGACGTACGAACCGATGCCACCTCCTCGGCACAGGACGACATCGTCGTGTTCGTGCACACCGACGAGGGAATCACCGGCGTCGGCGAGAGCGACGTCAACCCGTGGATCGCCCG
>JABGZB010000379.1 GCA_018674955.1 Verrucomicrobiota bacterium
ATGGCGGCGGTGGTGTTGCCCACGGCGTCGAGGCTGTCGGTGCGGGCGCGGACCTCCTCGGGCAGCTCGCTCATTTGGGCGATGCCGCCGGCGTTGTCTGCGACAGGGCCGTAGGCGTCCACGGCGAGTTGGATGCCGGTGTTGGCCAACATGCCGACGGCGGCGATTGCGATGCCGTACAGACCGGCAAAGTGATACGCGCCGAGGATGGCCGCGGCGAGAAACAGGATTGGCAACATCGTCGAGCGCATGCCCACTCCGAGGCCGGCAATGATGTTGGTGGCCGCGCCGCCCTTGGCCGATTGCCGGGAAATTTCCATCACCGGTTTCTTGTTGAAGCCAGTGTAATATTCGGTGACAAATCCAATGCCCAGACCACAAAGGAGGCCGATCAAACTGGCATAGAAAACTCCCATAGCGGTGTAGGTCGCATCGCCCATCACCCACTCGTCGGGCAGCAGGTTGGTGATGAGAAAATAACCACCCACGAGCATAATGACTGCCGCGGTGAGTTCGCCGCGCGTAAGGCCGGACTTGGGATCACCGCCTTCTTCGACAGACACGAACATCGTACCAATCATTGAGGCCACGATGCCGATGGCCGCGAGGCACAAGGGCAGCATCACCACGCCGATGGTGCCAATGCCGTCCGCAAAATCCTTGAATTCCGGCAACCCCATCAGCACTGCGCCGAGTACCATCGCGCTGATCATCGAGCCCACGTAGCTTTCGAACAGATCCGCGCCCATCCCGGCGACGTCGCCCACGTTGTCTCCCACGTTGTCGGCGATGGTGGCGGGGTTGAGCGGATGATCCTCCGGGATGCCCGCTTCCACCTTGCCCACGAGATCCGCGCCCACGTCGGCGGCCTTGGTGTAAATGCCACCGCCCACACGGGCAAAGAGCGCGATCGACGAAGCGCCAAAGCTGAAGCCTGTCAGTACAGTGATTGTCTTGCTCATAGACCACCCATCTTGCCCTTGATAAATGAAAAACAAACTGGAAAGCCCCAGCACGCCGAGGCCCACCACGCCCATGCCCATCACCGAACCGCCGCGGAAGGCGACGGTCAGCGCGGAAGCAAGACTCGTGCGGGCGGCGTGAGCAGTGCGGACATTGGCCTTAGTGGCCACTTTCATTCCTATAAAACCAGCCAGCGCAGAGCACAAAGCGCCCACGGCGAAGGATAGCCCTATCAAGGCGCTGGTTTTTGCCGTGTCACCGCTATAGCCTTGATAAGCCAGCAGCACGGCCACGGCCACGACGAACCACACCAATTTTGAGTATTCAGCACGCAGAAATGCCATCGCACCATCGGTGATGTAACCGGCGATGCGTTTCATCCGGTCAGTTCCCGGATCCTGCTGGGCCACCCATTGGGCACGCCAATAGGTGAAGAGTAGGGCCAGTAATCCAGCGAGCGGGATGAGATACACGGTATTATTATTCATGTTTTTTAGTTTTGGAAAAAGTTAACTATGTGGGAAGGGGCACTTACCTTGGACAATAACACGGGAGACCGTTGGACGGCTTCAAATAGTAAAATGGCTAACCCTAAATCGGTGCCTGATATCATGATTTATTGAGTTGAATCAGACTAAACTTCCTCGCGAACGCCCATTAGTGAAACTAATTTTTTTGCTCGTCAAGGGGTTAAATCCGTTTGAAACAAAAAATCTCGCCGAATGTGTCCAGGTCGACTATTCCCCAACGGCATGAGCGGAGGCGAATGGGCGATTCGGTTGACAGCTTTCCTGTCCTTTGCCGGATACATCCTCGCGCTGGCAAGTTGCCAGCGGTGGCCGCACCGCACCGGGCCAAGCACCAGCGGCTGGTGGTCACTTGGCTTGGTGGCGTTCCTCGCTCACTTCTTCTGCGCCTTCCACTTCGAGCACGGCTGGAGCCATGCCAGGGCGCTGGCAGCCACGGCCGCGCAGACTGGGGAAGCCACCGGCTTCGACACCGGCTTCGGGCTTTACCTGAATTACGCCTTCGCCTTGGCTTGGCTGGCGGACGCTGCCTGGTGGCACCTAGCCAAGCGGAATCACCAAAGCCGGCCGGGGTGGATGGACGCAACGCTGCACAGTTTCATGGCGCTGATGTGGTTTAATGCTACGGTGGTCTTCGGGTCGCCGTGGGGCCAAGTCGCCGGATGGGCCGCCGTGTTAGGGTTGGGCGGCTGGTTTATACTCCAGCGAAGGCAGGTGGTTTAGCTGGTTTGGCCAAGTGACTTTTTTTGCTGCTTGAGCAGGGTGGTGACTTTTTTCAACTCAGCCTCCGCTTGGCCAAGCGGACTCGCTGCAGCATCAATTTTTTCTGATTTTCCAACTTGCTCCAGAGCCTCGCAGGCTTGGGCCAGCCGCTCGGCTCGGAGGTTGCGGGCGCTGCCCTTGAGTGAATGGGCGGCTTCGACAATCCCGGCGGCGTTGCCGGCGGTCAGGGCTTCCCGGGCCTGCGCCAGCCGGGCCGGGGCATCCTGCAAAAAAAGATCGATCAGTTCCGCGATCACAGCGGCATCACCAAAGGAACGAAGCCCCTCGGCGATGGAGTCTGCGTCGCCGCGATCGCCCTCCCCCGACGCGGCACCGACTTCGCTAGCGATCTTTCCCAGCGCTTGGCCAAGCTGCTTGAGGTCGATCGGCTTGATGAGATAGTCGTCCATGCCGGCATCGAGGCAATTGCGTTTTTCCTCCGGGTTGGCGTTGGCGGTGACTGCCAGAATGCGGATGAGCCGCGCCCGGCCGGGGAGTTGGCGAATGGCGCGAGTGGCTTCGTAGCCGTCCATCTCCGGCATGTGGCAGTCCATCAGCACGACATCGTAGGGCATCTTGCGAACCGCCTGGACGGCCTCAAGTCCGTTGGCCACTGCGTCCGCCGTGTAGTCGAGGCTGCCGAGTTGCAGCAACGTGACTTTCCGGTTCACTTGATTGTCTTCCGCCACCAGAATCCTGAGCGGCTTGGCCTCGCCCCCCGCATCCCGGGCGGGTGCAGCGCTTTCGCCGGTGAGCAGCCGGGTGATGCACTCGAGCAGCCGGGTTTGCTTGACCGGCTTCGCGAGGCAGGCGTCGATGCCGGCTGCCCGCCAGGCGCCGGGCTCCAGCACCTTCCCCATGGGGGTCAGCAGGATCAGTTTTAAGTCAGTGAAAAGCAGATCGTCCTTGATGGCCCCGGCCAGGCCAAGGCAGTCCTTCTCCGGCATTTCGCTGTCCAGAATGACGACTTGAAAAGGAGAGTCGGTGGCGACGGTTTGCTGGAGCAACTTCAGCGCCTCGGCGGCTTCACCCGCCTCGGTGGTCTTGATCCGGCGCGAGCGCAGTTGATGCCGCAGAATCTGGCGGGTGGTCTCGTCGTCATCGACGACCAGCACATTCAGGCCGGCCAAAAGTTGATGCTGTGTCTCCGCCGTACCGGGCTCGAGCTGTTTCCGCAGTGGCAGCTCGAACCAGAAACTCGAGCCCTGTCCCAGCTTGCTCTCGAACCCGATCCAGCCGCCCATGATCTCTGTCAACTGCTTCGAGATCGTTAAGCCAAGGCCCGTGCCGCCATATCGGCGCGTCAGCGATCCGTCCCCCTGGGTGAACGGTTGGAACAATTTTTTTTGCGCCTCACTGGGAATGCCAATGCCGGTGTCAACAATCTCGCAGCGAATCTCCATGTCCCTCCCCGTCTCCCGGACAGTGTTGAGCCGCACCAGCACATCGCCCTGCTCGGTAAACTTGATGGCGTTCCCGACGAGGTTGGTCAGGATCTGGCGCAACCGCCCGGAGTCGCCGATGACACTCGTCCACACCTCCTCATAAACAAGGCAGGCAAGGTGCAGTCCCTTGCTCTGGGCGCGCTCGGCCAGGAGATCCACGGCGCTCTCCACCGTCTCGCGCAGGTCGAACGGAATCTCTTCAATCTCCAGCTTTCGCGCCTCGATTTTTGAGAAGTCGAGAATGTCATTGATGACCCCCAGCAGGCCGTCGGCGCTCTGTCGGATGGTGGCGAGGAATTCGCGCTGCTGCTCGTTCAGCGGCGTGTCCAGCAGCAGCCCGGTCATGCCGACGATGGCATTCATCGGGGTGCGAATCTCGTGGCTAGTGTTGGCGAGGAACTCCGACTTGACCTTGGCCGACTCGAGCGCGCCGTCACGCGCCTCGGCCAGCTCAGCCTCTGCCTCCTTCAGCGCGGTGATGTCCTTGGAGACCCCAAGCGTCCCCACGATCTCGCCGTCGGCGTTGCGCATCGGCATCTTGGTAGTGAGCACCCAGCCTTCGCGGTCGTCGTTCCACGTTTCCTTTTCCGTCTTGCCAATGATCGCCTGTCCCGTCTCGAGGATGGCCTGCTCGTCCTCGAGCGCGAGCCGCGCGTGTTCCTCGCTGAAAAAATCGGCGTCCGTTTTCCCCACCGCCTCCCCGGGATCGCCGAGCCCGAAGTCGCTGGCCACGGCCCTGCTGATCATCAGGAACCGGCTGTCTCGATCCTTGAAATAAATCCGGTCCGGGATGCTGTCGAGCAGCGTGCGCAACAGGTCCCGCTCATGAGCCAGCGCGATCTCGGTGTGCCTTTGCCGGGTGACATCCCAAAAGATCCCCTGCACGCCGATGCACCTCCCAGCCTCGTCGCGGATAGGTGTCTTGACGACGTGCACCCACGATTTCTCCCCTTCGGGCGTGACGTGTTCCTCGACCGCGTCCAGAGACTCGCCGCTCTCCATGATGCCCAAGTCGTCCTCTCGGTACTTGCTCGCGAGGTCGGCCGGGAAAAAATCAAAGTCAGTTTTGCCGATAATCTCCCGGCGCGGCTTCACTAGTTCCTCGCAGAAACGGGTGTTGGCAAAGGTGAACCTCCCAGCGGAGTCCTTGCGGAAAATGTTCTGCGGCAAATTCTCCACCAGCGAGTGAAACAAAATCTCCGACCGGCGCAGCTCCAGCTCGGCTCCCTTCTGTTCGGCAATATCCTGCACCGTGCCCTCGTAAAAAAGCACCTCGCCGGCCTCGTCCCGGACAATGCGCGCCGTCTCGGAAATCCAGATCCGCGAGGTATCCTTGCGGAAAATCTCCGACTCAAACTGCTCGATGCGCCCCTGTTGCTGGATGAGTGTCAGGAACAAATCCCGCTGCCCGGGCTCTACGTACAGCTGCCCCTCAATGTCGCCGATCGCCTCGATCAATCGCGCCGGCGACTCGTAACCGTAAAGCTCCGACAGCCTGTGGTTGGCATAAATATACCGGCCATCCTCCGTGGTGCGAAAAATGCCCACCACGACATCATCGAAAACCTCAGGATTGCCGGGTGGGCCGGCGGATGGTGAGTCGTGGGTCGGGTCGGTCATGAACAGAGGCACTCGCTTGGCCAGCCGAGAGTAGAAACTCCCCGACGCTTGGCCAAGCGCATTCGGCGCACGCGGTCGGCGCTTTACGACTTGGGGGGTGGCGATCATGCTGCGCGGCCGCTTGGCAAAGTTTGCCAGCGTGAGTATGAAACTTGGTTCCCACATGTCCGCCGCCGGCGGTGCCTGGAAGGCCATCGAGCGCGCCCGCTCTGTTGACTGCCAAAGCACACAGATTTTCATCAAAAGCAACATGCAATGGTTCGGCAAGCCACCCAAGCCAGCCGACGCGGAACGATTCAGGACGGAGTTGGCCAAGGGCGACGTGGGAACGGTGTTCGGCCACGCCGGCTATCTCATCAACCTCGCCGGGCCGGACGGCGACAACCGCGACAAGTCGATCGAATCGCTCACGCGGGAGATCGAGATTGCCACAACGCTCGGCGTGCCGTTCCTCGTGCTGCATCCCGGCGCGCACCTTGGCCAAGGCGACGACCGGGGCGTGAAGCGCATCGCCAAGGCGCTCGATGGCATCTTTCGCGCGACGAAAAAATCGCCGGTGCGGATCGCGCTCGAGAACACCGCAGGGCAGGGCACCTGCCTTGGCCACCGCATCCGCCACCTCGCCGATATTTTCGAGCGCGTCAAGCAGCCTGAGCGGCTCGGTGTTTGCCTGGACACCGCGCACTTCTTCGCCGCCGGCTACGACATCCGCACGCCCAAGGGCTGGGACGCCGCGATCGCCGAGGTCGGGCAGATGATCGGCCTGAAGCAGGTGCTGGCGTTTCACCTGAACGACTCGAAGACAGATCTCAATTCGCGGGTCGATCGGCACGACCACATCGGCCACGGGTTGATCGGCAAAAAGGCGTTCGGCCACATCGTCAACGACCCCCGGTTCGCCGACACGCCCGGCTGCCTAGAGACGCCCAAGTCCCCCGATCTTCACGAGGACATCGCGAACTTGGCCACCCTCCGCTCGCTGCTCAAAAAGAGCAAACGCCCCCCGAAAACAAGGTGATCCCGGCCGGATCGGCATCAGAAATAATTTATCCCTAAAGGAAAACCGTTCGCCGCCGATATTGATGGCGTTGCACGAGGAACGGTTCCTCAACGGTTTTTGAATCACCCTTCATAAAGATTCATCAGCGGCAAGGATGCCAATGCTGTAAACGACAAACGGATTTGTCGGCATGGTAATAAATACGAATATGGCCGCCATGACTGGCGCCCACAGGCTGGATGATTCCCAGCGAAACTTAACTAAATCCCTCGCACGGCTCTCGACCGGTTCCCGGATCG
>JABGZB010000380.1 GCA_018674955.1 Verrucomicrobiota bacterium
CCAAGCGTGGATGAGGAAGACGCTTGAGACAAGCCAAGTTCCAAACGGTGAAGATCGGATTATCACTTGAAGTTTCGGTGGTGAGGCTGCAGTTTCCCGCGCATGAAATCCTTCCGTTGGATGATGTTTATGTGTCTTGTTTCCTTTGTTCAGGGACCGAGTGCTGCAGATTGGCCCTCGTACCGGCATGACGGGAACCGTTCGGCGGTCAGTGCGGAGGTCGTTTCCGGCAAGCTGAATCCCCAGTGGGTGTTCGAGTCGCGCCACCGTCCGCGTACCGCCTGGCCGATGCCGGGAGAGGAGACGCCGCGCATGCACTCGGATCGCGCCTACAATGTCGTGGTGTCCGGGCGGACCCTGTTTTTCGGCAACAACGTGGACAACCACGTGTACGCGCTGGACACCCGGACGGCGGAAGAGCGGTGGCGTTTTGCCGCCGGTGGAGCGGTGAGGTTTGCGCCGGTGGTGCATGGTGGCAAACTGTATTTCGGTTCGGACGACGGTTTGGTTTACTGCCTCAACGCGGGGGACGGCGCGCTTGTATGGAAATACCGGCCGAGTCCAAGTGGTGAGCGGGTGATTGGCAACAGCCGGCTTATCTCGGCGTGGCCGGTTCGCACCGGGTTACTGATCGAAAAGGATATCGTCTATTTCGCTTCCGGCATTTTCCCGTATGAGGGGCTTTACATCGGTGCGGTGGACGCTGGCAGCGGCAAGGAGATTTGGCTCAACGACACCTCCGGCGATCAGGCGTGGGGCCTTAATTATGGAGGAATGGCGCCGCAGGGCTACATTGTTGCGTCCGAGTTGAGCCTGTTCGTGCCGACTGGTCGCGGGATGCCGGCGTTGTTCGACAAGGGCACTGGTAAGTTCCCCAAATTCCTCAACGCCGGCGGCAAGGTCGGCGGCGCGTGGGCGATGGTGGATGAAGGCGCATTGTTCGCGGGCAACGATAATCAAGGCACCGACAGCAAGGTGGCCTTCGATGGCAAATCCGGCGCGAGTCGGGGCGACCAGTTTGCGAGTTTCCCGTCGATCGACATGGTGCTCACAAAAGACATCGCCTACATTGCCACGCAAAAAGGCATCTACGCCATCGACCGCGCCGGTAACGCTAAGGCCACGGCAGACGTGCCCAAGCTGGCCAAGGAGGAGGGTGACTTGGTGAAGTCGATCAGCACGATCCGTGAGCGTCACAAGGCCGCCGTCAAGGCCAACAAGGCAGGCGAGTTGAGCAAGGTCACCGCAGAGTTGAACAAGGCCACCGCCCGACTGGCGGCCATCGCCAAGGAGAAGACAACCCTCAACGCCGGGCGCGTGACTTGGTTTGTCTCCCGCGAGCAGCTTGGCCCGCTGGCAGTGTCCGGCGAACTCGGCACGTTGGCGCTCGCCGGCAAAACGCTTTTTGCCGGTGGAAACGGCTATGTGCTGTCGATCGACGCAGCCAGTGGCCAGCTAGTCTCCATGTACGGTTTGCCGGACAACGCGCTTGGCCTTGCTGTGGCTGACAGTCGGTTATTCGTGAGCACTGACTCTGGCGCCATTCATTGTCTTGGCGAACAGGTGGTGCAGGGCAGTCCCCGCAAAGTCACCGAGGCGGCGAGCCCGGTCGTGCTTGGTCAAACGGACACGGCTGCCGCCGCGGAAATCAGACTACGCAGCGGTATCAAGGTCGGTTGGTGCCTGATTTACGGTGCGCGTGACGCGAAATTGGCCCAGGCGCTCGCTGTTCAAACCAAACTGAACATCGTCATCATCGAGCAGGATGCCGCGCGTCTCGAGGCGATCCGGCGCGACCTTCTACTGGCCGGTCTTTACGGTTCACGAGTGATCGCCGCAGACTGGGATGTCGCCGAGTTGCCGGATTATTTCGCCAACTTGATCGTCTCCGGCCGTGTGCAGCATGGCGAAGATGTGCAGTTGCCGGTGGGCCAATTGGCACGCGTACTTCGCCCGGCGGGAGGTGTGCTGCTACTGGGGTCCGTGGCTATTTGGCCTAAAGAAAATGTGGCGAACGTCGTTGACGGACTTAAGGCCAACGTCAAGTCCAGTCATGATGTTTTGCTGGATCAAGGTTGGCTGAAGTTCACCCGCGGTAAACTCGACGGCGCGGGAAGCTGGAGCGGTCTGTATGGCAACACGGCTAACACCTCGTCAACCAACGATCGGCTCGTGAAGGGGCCGCTTGGCGTGCTGTGGTTTGGCGAGCCTGGCTCGGAGCACATGGTCGAGCGGCATTCCCGCTCGGTGAGCCCTCTCGCCGTGAACGGCCGCCTGATAGTTCAGGGCATGGAGGTGGTGATGGCTTATGATGCCTACAACGGAACGTTTCTTTGGAAGCGGAAAATCCCCGGCGCAGTTCGTGTGAGGGTGGATGTGGATGGCTCCAACATTGTTGCCAATGACGATTCGGTGTTCGTCGCGGCACATGATCGGGTATTGCATCTAGACGCTCAAACAGGGCGGACTCTACGCGAGTTTACAGTCCCAAGACAGGCAGGTGGCAAGGCTCTGCGCTGGGGGAATATCAGTTTGGATGGTAATATTCTTTTTGGTACCGGCGCCGTCCCGTTGGCCCGCGAGTATGGTTATATCTGGAACGTCCTCGTCAAAAACGGTGAGTGGTTGGCCGAGCCCGACGCGCCCAAGGATGCGCTCGCGACCCTGAAAACGGTGAAAGGGATTTACCCGCGTCCCGATGCCCGGGCCTATGCCTATTTCAAGCGCCGCGGTCTTCATTGGCACGCCATCAACACATTTCCTGGCTGGCTACCCGACCACAAGCCCAGTGCCGTGACGGATAAGATTATGCTCAGCGAAAAAGTATTCGCGTACAACATTGGCAATGGCGAATTGCTGTGGCAGCACGACGGTGCTGGCATCCCGAATATATCGCTGGCGATCGCAGATGGCCGCGTCTTTTTCCTGAAAGATGATGTAGAAGATGAAGAGCGCGAACAGGCGAGGGCAGCTGTCCAAGCAGAAATCGATGGTGGTAACTACGTTCCTGAGCGAGAGCAGAAACTCTCTGAAAAAGAACGCGATGTGCGACGGGTGGTTTGCCTAGAGGCCGAGAGTGGTCGCGAGATTTGGAATCGCCCGTACGATCTCACCGGCTGCGGTGGCACTAAATTGGGGGTCGCTTACGAGGACGGCCGCTTGTTGTTCTTCGGTCACTATAGCAATCACGACGAGGGGCCGTTTAACAAGGGGAACCTTAACTGGCGGCGAATCACTGTGTTGCAGTCCGAAAGTGGCAGTCTGCTATGGAGCAAACCGCTCAATTATCGTCGACGTCCGACGATTGTTGGTGACACGATTTACATTGAGCCGCGCCGGTGCGACCTTGCGACTGGTGAAATACAGAAACGCACACACCCCATTACCGGGGAGTCCGTTGATTGGGAATTCCTGCGTCCCGGCCATAGTTGTGGAATTGTGACAGCCACGCCGCACAATCTTTTTTTTCGATCCTTTAGCGGGGCGATTGTCAACACAGAGCACGACACAGGCCTGCAGCTTTTTGGGGGCCTGCGGCCCGGTTGCTGGAACAGCATGATTCCGGCTAACGGACTGTTGAGTATGCAGGAGTCAAGCGCCGGTTGCACGTGCAGTTACTCGCTGCGAACCACGGTTGTTCTGAAAAACAAACCGCAGAAAGGGCTCGCGGAGTGGTCAGTATTTATTAGTCAAGCCGCGACCAAGCCGGTGAAGCATCTGGCAATTAACTTTGGTGCGCCAGGCGACATGCGATCGAAGGATGGCACTGTTTGGTTTGCCTACCCACGTCCGAAGACGACCGTGGGGCAGGGTGCGTTCGCCAACTACGGCGTGAAGTTCAAGCTAAACGAAGAAGGGGGACCGGAGGTCGTGCAGCGTGATTGGCGTGGCAAAACCATCGCTGGCACTGACAAACCTTGGCTTTTTACTTCTGCACTCAAGGGAGTGACCAAGCTTAAGGTGCCGTTACTAAAAAATGACCAAACTGCCCGATACACGGTTCGACTGGGATTTGCTGTATTGGCGGAAGCTGCGGGGCAGGTGTTTGATGTTAAGTTGCAGGGCAGAACTGTCCTCGAGTCGTTCGATATTGCCGCTTCCGCCGGTGCGCTTGGCCAGGCGGTTACGCGCGAATTCGAGGGCATCAGCGTGACTGGCGATCTTGATATCGAGTTGGTTCCAACCGACAAAAAAGCCAAACTGGCCCCGACACTTATTCACGCCCTCGAAGTGAATCGAGAGCAGCTTCGCGCAGCGGAATAGAGCCAGTGGACCATTGGTCAAAACGACTCGCCGTCTTGCTGGCCTGCCTGCTCTCGCTCGAGGCGCAGGCATGCCGGTTTAATGTTCGTGATGTTGGATTTGTTGATCTCGGCTCCGAGCCGTACAGCTTGTACATCTTTGTCGGTGACTCCATGCCGGAGTCCGAGCGTGAGTCGTTGCAGTCCATCGCCACTGCCACGTTTTACGACTCGAACGTGAAGGCCAAACTTCTGCCGCTTGGCCAAGCGCGCCAGGGCGGGGGCAAGGTGTTTCTTCCTGATGGATTTACAGGCAAGACGCCGGTAGCGGTGCTCGTTTCTCCCGATCAAGAAAAAACCATCCCCATCCCCCTGGTGAAGGACGGCGTGCCGATTCTGCAAACGGCCTGGGACGCCCTCGAGTCGGTACTGGATTCACCCAGGAGAAACGGTATCCTCAGGAAGGTGTTCGACTGCTATGGCGTCGTGCTTGTTGTAGAGGGGAGCGATGTTGCCCAGAACCGGGAAATCCGCTCGATGGCCGATGTGGTTGTCTCCGGAATCACGGCCAAGCTGCCCGAATTGGAAAAAGAAATCCAACAACCGCCCGTGGTTGAAGTGATATCGGCGGAAGCCTTCGAGGCGGAGCGAGCGTTTCTCTGGAGCCTCGGCATTCACAAAGTTTTGGATCTTCCGCAGGTAGTGATCCTCTACGGTCGCGGCCGAATGATTGGGCCTGTTCTCAGCGGCGAGAGGTTGAGCCAGTCAAGCGTCAGCGCCATTCTGAATACCATAGGGCTAAATTGCGAATGCGGTCTCGACCGTAAATGGATGCAGGGAGTGATGGTGCCACTGAAGTGGGATCGCGACCGGAAACAGGAAATTGCGAAGCAGTTGGGCTTCAACCCGGAAAGCCCGGAGATCCGGATTGAGATGAGTCAAATTCTGGCAAAGAGCGGGGCGGGGCAGGGCAGCAACCGCTCGAAGATTGTGGGCGACACGCTGGACGAACTGCTCACCGGTTATAGAACCGGCAGCTTGGCTGAACACACGGCGCCCGTATCGCTTGGCCAAGCGACGGAACCGAGCGTAAAGGAGAAACCGCAGTTTTCAACGATGACTTGGATCGTCTTTGTTGGCACCGCAATACTTGCCATCGGTGGTGTCATCCTACTAAGGGCCCGCCGCCGGGATTTGTAATAGGGAAAGGCCCTATGCGCTACGGGCGACTGCGACCTGCATCGATAATTTTCTGCAGTCGTTGCTTCATACGATCCAATACTTTTGGGTGCTGGTCAGCGATGTCATTTTCTTCTTGCCTGTCCTTGCTGAGGTCGAAAAGTGCAAATCTTGGAGTGGGGGTGTTTGCGAGTTTGCTGGCAACGACAGTATTTCGTTTACGCTTGGAGTCGTGGCGTTGCAGTTTCCATTTTCCGGCGCGGAAGCCGTAGTTGCCACCTTTGCCGTTGTCCTGCTGGACGAGATGCCTTCTCCCCTTGGCACCTTCTTTACCGAGCAACGCGTCCATCACATCGAAACTGTCGGGGCAGGTATCCTTCGGTAGTTTGACCCCCGTGAGGGCGGCGAAACTGGCGGCGAGGTCGATGGTGCAGACCATTTCGCTTGAGGTGCCTTTTGCGATTTTGCCGGGCCAATAGGTAATGAACGGCGTGTGCGTGCCGCCCTCGAGCACGCTGTATTTACCGCCGCTGAACGGGCCGTTCGGGCGGTGGTCGCCCATCTTTTCGAGCGCGCCGTCCTTGTAGCCGTCATCGCCGACCGGGCCATTGTCCGAGCAAAAAACAATGAGCGTGTTGTCGGAAAGTTTCAGCCGGTCGAGGGTCTTGACCAGTTCGCCAACGCACCAGTCGAGTTGCACGATTGCATCGCCGCGAAAGCCCATCCCGGATGTGCCGTGAAACCGCTCGTGCGGCATGCGAGGCACGTGCAGATCGTGCGACGAGAAAAACAGGAAGAATGGATTTTCCTTGTTGGTTTCGATCCATTTGTTGGATTGCTTCACCCACTCGTCGGCGAGGTCCTCGTCGCGGAACCGCGCCGCATGGCCGCCGGTGTAAAAGCCGATGCGGCTAATGCCGTTGTGGATGGTCGAGTTGTGCCCGTGGCTCCAGTCCATCTTGAGCGTGTCCCTGTGAGTTTTTCCCGTCGGGTGGTCGGGGCTTGGCTTTTTCCTGCCGACCCACAGCGGATCCTTTGGGTCGAGATTCTTCACGCGATGGTTCACAACATAAACCTGTGGCACGCGATCATTGGTGGTGGGCAGGAGGTAATTGTAGTCGAAGCCAATTTCGCGCGGGCCGGGGTTCAGTTCGCCGTTCCAGTCCGGCCCACTTGGCCCGCCGAGGCCAAGGTGCCATTTGCCGATCACGGCGGTCGTGTAACCGGCGCGCTTGAGCAGCGACGGAAGTGTCTCGACGCCTGGCTGGATGATGGCCGGCCCGTTCGGCGGAGCGATTCCGGTGTTATTTTGGCGAAACGCATATTTGCCGGTCAAAAATGAAAACCGAGTCGGCGTGCAGGTCGAGGCGGAGCAGTAGCCGTTGGTGAATTGCAGGCCGTTCGCGGCGAGTCGGTCGATGTTCGGTGTCTTGAGATTCTTCGGCTTGGCCCCGTAAGAACCAATGTCGCCATAGCCAAGGTCGTCGGCCATGATGACGATGATGTTGGGTTTACCGGTCGCTTGGCCAACGGTCGAGATCGTTACAGCAACAATCAGGGGGAATAGAAAACGCATGGCGCTTATGTACCGGCGAAGCCCCGGTCGGTCAACCAAGAGCTTGGCCAAGCGGAGGTTTTACGTCTTATTTTGGTTGCGGATGTATTTGAGGTAGAAGTCGTTGAGCTCTTTTGGCCACTTAAAGGTTGGGGTCTTTAGCGGATCGAAGCCCTGCAGGTGGCCGGGCGACTTACGTTGGGAGGGTCGCTTGTAGCGCCACTCACTATCGCCAAAAATCTCCTCGACCAGCTTAGCCAAGCTGGGATCGTACGTCTTGAGTTCCTCGCGGGTATCGACGTGGTTGTGGTCGTGGTCTGGCGGGCGGTTGGTGTTGAACCAGCTTTGCACGCCCTCGGCCCAGTACTCGGCCTTGTTGTTTGCGGCGTATTTGCTCTTCCACAATCCCTTGGCCATCGCGGTCTTGTAGGTTTCGGCTAGCCGTTTGTCGAACGTTGTGTCCACGTCGTATATGCCGTTGAGGTGGATGGCGTGGGCGAACTCGTGGATCATGATGTTCTCCGTATTGTAAGGGTCGCCGGGGTAGCAGAGCAGGTTTTCCTCAGCGCAACTGACGACCGGATCTGTTCGAGAGGAGCCGAGGCCGCGCGCGCGGCGATCCCAAAACTTAGCGGGAGTCATTCCACTGTGCTCGGGTACCTGCGTGGTGAACTCATTGTGCGCCATGACGACCAAGCGACAGTTTCGTTTAATCATATTGTTGATAATATCCTGCCGGTGGCCGATCATATGGTCGACGAGATAGGCAGCCTCCTTTAGCGCGAAATCGGAAACCTTGTTTGATGAAACGATCGGGAATCCGTTTACGCTTGTGCTCTTTCTGTAAAAGGATGGGAGGTCGAGGTGCTCCGGCAGCTTGTTGGAGACGGCGTGTTTATCCTCGGTCGATTTTTTTGGTTTCGGGCGGTTTCGGTATTTTTTGTAGAGGTGATTGTGGCGGTTATCGAGGCTGACTTTTTTGCCGGCGATCCACATCTGTTTCACCTGCGTGCGAATCTCGAGGATATCGCCGTTTGCCGTGAAGAATGTGGCCTCCTTGCCGACCTCGATGGAGCCAAGGCGCTTGGCTACGCCGAGGATTTCTGCCGTGTGCAGCGTGATGCCCTTGAGCGCTACAGCTTGAGGCAGACCGTGTGCTGCTGATTGCGCGGCGGAGTAGGGGAGGTTGCGGGCGTTTGAGGAGGCGAACCGCGCCAATCCCTCGCTGAAGGCCACTTTCACACCGGCTTTGTGAAGAATTCCGGCGGCGCGGAAGTGAATGTCGTACCGGTCGAAATCGCGCGTCGGAAGCGTGAACGTGTGCTCGAAAATCACCGGTACATTGTGTTTGGTCAGGAGTTCGGCGATCTGCCAAGCGTCGCGTGCGCCGGCGATAACAGGCTTCCAATCTCGCTTGATTGCCCAGTTTACTGCCGACTCGATTTGCATCACCGAATTGGCGTGGATGATAAGTGGTTTTTCGCCGAGAACCCATGGCAGCATTGCGTCCCAGGATGGCACGCCCTTGTGACCGGGGGCTGATTGCGACTTGGCGTAGGCGCGGGCCTCCTCGAAAAAGTCGTCGATTTTCTTCAGTCGCTTGTCGCGTTCCTTTGCCTGTTTCTTGGCATCGTCAGCGGTGGGGTTAATGTTCATCGACGGCCAAAACAGGTGCAGCGCGACTGGCGAGTGGGTGAGCATGTTTTCGTAGCCCCAACCGGCTGTGGCCATCAATCCAGACTGCCCGGTGATCGTGCCGCCTTGTGGAACAGGAAGGAAATGCGTGATGCCGTTGGCGCGGGCGACCGGGATTAGATCGGAGTCGGGGTTGACCGCGAGCCACGACTTGACCTCCGGAGTGTAGGTGCCGACCTCCCGGGTATCGACGGTGGCGCGCACGGCCGGTATTTCCATCAGGCCAAGCGCGGTGGTAGGGGCGATAAGGCCAGGGAACAGTTGCTGCCCCTTGAGGTTGATGACCTTCGACTCTCCGGCGTCTGGTTGCTGCTCGGCCGGGCCGACGGCTTTGATTGTATCGCCGGCGACGAGTACAAAACCGGGTGAGTGTGTTGGACCGGAGACGGTGTGCAGCACGGCGTTGGTGAACAGGATGTCTTCAGCGGCGGCGCTTGGGCAAGAGGCGAACACTGCGGCAGCGGCGATCGTGGAAATTGGGATAAAATGTTTTGGTTTTGTCATGTTGATATCCTCCTTGGTTTATTTCGTTTTAATTTTACAGTCCATGCAATCCACCACTCCCAAGCCGTGCGCGGTCTCGAGCGCACGTCGGAAAAAAGCGGCCCGGGCATCGTCGGAATCGTCATCTTTTTCTTTATCCTTCTTCTTGTCTTTCTTGGCTTCGCCCTTGGCCTTGGTGAGGAGTTTTTCCCTTTCCGTTGCGCGGGCCTCGGCGAGTTGGAGCGCTTCGCCCCGCTCGAAGTAACGCTTGCCCTCGATCCAGGTTTCCAAACAAACCGTGCGGGTGCTCAACGGGTGTTCCGACCAAATCGCGAAGTCGCCGTCCTTGCCCGCCTCAAGCGAGCCGACGCGGTGATCGACACGCAGTTGTTTCGCTGGGTTGATCGTGACGAAGTTGAGCGCCTCCGTTTCCTTTGTGTTGCCGTACTTAACCGCCTTGGCGGCCTCAAGGTTGAGGCGGCGCGCGAGGTCGGACGAGTCGGAGTTGAACGACACCACGACGCCGCGCTCATGCATCAGGCTGCCGGCGTAAGGGATGGCGTCGATGACCTCGTACTTGTACGCCCACCAGTCGGCGAAACAGGAGCCACCAGCGCCGTGGGCGGCGATTTCGTCAGCCACCTTGTAGCCCTCGAGGACATGTTGCAGCGTGCCGACCCGGACACCGAATTTCTCCATCGTGCGCATGAAGGCGAGTATTTCATCCTGCCGATACGAGTGGCAGTGAATCCAGCGCTCGCCCTTGATGATTTGCCCGAGCGTCTCCAACTCAAGGTCGCGTCTCGGTGGCGAACCGCCTTTTTCTCGGAAACGACGCCACTCGCGATTGTACTGCCACGCGGCGGTGAATCGGTTTTCATGAAACACCGGAACGCCCATCCGGGTTTGTGGGAAGCGGGTGTTTTTGTCGTCGCCCCAGTTGGATTGTTTCACATTTTCGCCAAGCGCGAACTTGATGCCCGGTGGCGCGGCCTTGAATTTCAGAGCTTCCGGCCCTTGGCCAAGTCGCAGCTTGATGATCGCGTTTTGGCCGCCGATCGGGTTGGCCGAGCCGTGCAATAGGTTGGCCACGGTCAGGCCACCAGCGAGTTGGCGATAGATTTCCGCCGACTCGGAGTTGACGACGTCGCCGATCGAGACCATGGCCGAGGAGGGCAGGGTACCTTCGTTGACCGAGCCGAGAATCATGCTGTGGTTGTGCGCGTCGATAATGCCGGCTGTGACGTGTTTGCCCTTGGCATCAATCACGTGAGTATTTTCGGGTGCCTGAATGTCGCGCCCGATCTTTTTGATTTTGCTGTCGACGATCAGCAGATCGTGTTTTTTCAGGATACCTCCTTTGCTGCTGGTCCAAAGCGTTGCGTTGCGGATGAGCACGGCGTCTGGTTTGAGCACGTTGTGTTCGCCGATCGGGGAGCGGGCGAGCCGCGTGTCCGGTTTCTCCTCTTTATTATCGTCCGATTTTACGCCGCCTTTTTCCTCTTTGCCCTCCTCTTTCTTTTTGTCGATCCACGCGAGTTTCTCCGGCTCGAATGTTGTCCAGCGGCCCTCGATCCAGACGCCCCTGAGCTTGGCCTTGGGGTCGAAGTAATCGCCCTCGACGACGACGAGATTGGCCAGCTTGCCCACCTCGATGGTGCCGAGTTGGTCGGCGACGGCGGCGAGCTTGGCCGGTGTGGTGGTGAGTGCGGCGAGCGCGGCGCGCTTGGGCAACCCGCGTTCGATGACTTTGAGCAAGTTCTCCCGGAACTTCTTTTTGTCCTTGAGACCGTGAGTGGTGAGGGCGATTTCAAGACCGTTTTTCTGCAATAAAAGAGGGTTTTCCGGCGCCCAATCCCAAGCTCGGAGCTGGTCGAGCGAGACGAGTTCCCAGTCGGAGTCGCTCGGCATCTTGGGTGCCTTGGGCAGATTGATCGGTACGATGAAACGGGTGGCGCTGGCTTTCACGAGATCCGGTCGCCGCCATTCGTGGCCGGTCGCGACGATGACCGGATGGATGCCGAACTCATCGGCGAGCCGCATCGCCTTGTTCACCATGAGCACGCTGCCTGGCTCAATGATGACCGGTTGCCTGTTTTTCAAAACGGCTTGAAGTGTCTCGAGTGATTTGTTGTGGGCCGGTCGCTTGGTTGTGTCCGCATTGGCTCGGTGGTAGTTCCAAATTTCATTGTAGTGTTGCGCGTCGGAGAGCGTCTGGCGGATTGCCGAGATCACGCCCATGAGCGACTTGGGGAACTCTTCCGGCTTTGATGCTTTTGTGTCGAAAACGATGTGCTGAAAAAGTTGCGGCCTGATGACGAGTTGGTTCGGCGAACCTTGGCCAAGCGAGATGAGGGCGCTCTGGCCTCGGATGATGCCGTTGGCCGGGGTGAGTGCGGCAGCGGTGAAACCTTGTGCGCGCAGAGCCTCGTATGCGTCCGGCTTCGGGCTGAACGAGTCGGTGACATCGTGCTCCGGTTTCATCGTGGACAGGCCGGAGCCGGGGCCGGTTGTGCCGGGATCAAGCTCGTTGCCTGGCGCGCCGAGAAAGCCCGGCTTGCCGGCAGCGGTCGCGCCCGTGCCGGTGATGCTCTGCGTCATCGTGGTCGAGATCGGCTTGGCCTCGGTGACGTATGGATCGATGAACCCGGCGTAAAGCGTCAGGCCGGTCATGTCCCACTCGCGGGCGGTGTCGGGTGCCTGGCTCTTTTCGGTGACGGCTTGGATTCGCCCATCGCGGATGATCACCGTGGCGTTGGTGATCGTGACGCCCGGCTTGACGACGACGGTGGCGTGGATCAGAGCGTGGTGTCCGGGAGGGAGAGGGCGGTTGCCCGGTGGCAGAATTTCAGCGTTAGCGGGCTGAAACATCGCCAGCAGGGCGGCGGCCGCGAGGGAGTGGCTCAATTTCGACATGGGCAGGGATTCAACCAGAAGCCGGCCCGGCTGGCCAAGCAAAACTGGGCGCTTGGCCAAGCGGCGGGGTTGGTGTATCACGGCGTCGTTCTTTGACTTGGGCATTTGCCCACAGACAATCATGACTCCAGAAGGAACTCCGTGAGACTCGGGGACGGTTGCGCCACTGTGAAGGGCTGCTCGGCAGTTCGAAGTCAGGTCAATTCTGCCGTCATGCTCGTCAGGCCGCTCGCGCGGCCAACTTCTCCGCACTCGAGAAGGATGAGGCCAGCACGATGGTGCAGCTTTAATCCCAAGACCCTCCCACGCGGAAGGTCTTTTTTTATGCCCGCCAACCGTTGGTCTCAACTAATAGAGATCAACAAATGAATCACATTATCATCATCGCATTGGGGGTCGCCGCGTTGCCGGGAGCCAGTGAAGCACGGGCGACGCAGTTTGCCGCCGAGGTCGTGTCGTACAAATCGGGCGTCGGCTTCGCCACCGATTGGAGCACCGGCGCCGGCTACATAAACAAAGACGCCATCGTCGGCCCGCCGGCCCGCGAGACGCCGGGCGAATGGGGCGGGCCGATCACGCCGTTCAGTCCGCCGTATCTGCTCGATCAAATCCTCTCCATCGGCGTAGGCGGCGAAGTGACACTGAAATTCGGCAAGCCAATTCGTGATGAGTCGATCAACCCGTTCGGGCTCGACTTTCTCGTTTTTGGCTGTGCGGGGTTTACGATCACCAACGGAGACTTCGGCGGCGGCGGCATCACGGACGGAACGCTCTTTGACCAGGCCGCCGGCGAAACCCGTGTGTCGGTCAGTGCCGATGGTGATGCCTGGTTCGTGCTCGACCCGAAACGGGCGCCGGCGTTCGATGCCTACCACCCGACCGACGGCAGTGGCGACTTCGGGGTGCCGGTGAATCCGGCCTTGGCCAAGGGCGACTTCGCCGCCGGCGGCTTGGCCAAGTTCACCGAGCTTTACGATGGCTCCGGCGGCGGAACGGGTTACGACATCGGCTGGGCAATCGACGACGGCGGAAACCATGTGGCGCTTGGCCAAGTACAGTTCGTCCGGCTCGAGGTGCTGTTCGGCAAGGCCGAGGTTGATGCCGTCAGCGATGTCCGGCCGCGCACCGACAATCTCGCTTGGCACGCAGAGGATTTCTCGGTCGACCCCTTAGTCAGCAGCTGGGTGGTGCATGGCGACGAGTCGCTTTTTGAGTGGAACGCCGAGGCCGGGGTGCTGGCCGTGACGTGGGATTCGGAGAAGCCGAACAGCAGTTTTTACCGTCCGCTTGGCTTGGTGCTGACGGAGGCCGACGCGTTCGCGTTCACATTTGACATCGCGCTCGACGAAGTGAAAGCCGGCCATCTGGACGGTCAACCGTATACGTTCGAGGTGACGGTGGGGCTGGTTGACATCGAGTCGGCGAAAGCCGACGGGTTCAGCCGCGGCACCGGCAGCGATTCGCCAAACCTCGTCGAGTGGAATTACTTTCCCGACACCGGCTTTGGGGCGACGGTTTCGCCGGCGATCGCCTCCGGGAAGAGTCAGTTCGCCGCTGGGTTCACGTTCCCCGCTGAGCTGGCCGCCGGGGAAAAATACTCCGTGCGGATGGAGTACGATCCGGGTGAGCGGACGTTGAAAACGTTCATGCTCGAGAACAGCAAGGCGTGGAAGGGAATTCAATCCGTGAAATTGCAGGATGACTTTTCGGGCTTCGCCGTTGATGCGTTTTCGATCAGCAGCTATACAGCGAAAG
>JABGZB010000381.1 GCA_018674955.1 Verrucomicrobiota bacterium
GATAAAGCGCCCTTCCGACCCCACTCATCGACTTGGCCTTGTTGAGGCTGCTCCGCCCCACACCGGACTGGGTGTCCGTAGTTCGGCTCTTGAGCGAAGAATCGCCTTTCGACGAGTAAAACTTGGCTTTATCCGCAAAACCCGCCGGGGCGCAAACCAAGCCGGCCAGCAGGATGGCTGACAGAGCGGCGGCGGTTTTGACGGTTATTTTCAAGTAAACACCAATGTGAAGAGCGACACACCCCTGATTGGGACAGGCGAAATCGGGTGATTGTTCAATCTTCGTTCGCCGATCCAGACAGGATGCTGATCGGGTTGGTGAACAGCAGGGAGTTGGGCACGAGGATTTTCTCCCCGTCCCGCTCCAGCCGAGTGTATCGCAGATCGATGGTGCTCACCAGCCCCTCGAACGACTTGACCTTGATCGTGTCGCCCACGTCGAACGGCCGATGGATCAGGATCAGCACCCCGGACAACAGGTTGCTGATCGAGTCCTTCAGCGCGAAACCGACCGCAAAACCGGTCAATCCCAGGCTCGCCACGATCGCCGAGACATCGATACCCAGCGTGCCCAGCGCCGTGACAAGCCCGATCACCATCAGCGCGAGATACGCCGAACTCGCGAGCAAGTTGATCACGCTCGAGTCTATCCCCGCAGTCGCGCCGCCCTTGCGAACCACCTTCCGCGCTACGATGGCCAACAACCAAAAGACAAACAGAACCAGCACCGCGGAGCCAATCCTCGGCAGCCACTCGGCAGCCTGCTTCGGCAGGGCTTCAGTTAAGTACTCTTTCACAGGCAAAGAGAATGTGCAAGTCGCCCCCAGCACGCAAGCCCCTCTTGACAAGCCGACGCACTTGGGCAGCATCTGCCCGTGCAATTCACGACCCTTCTCCAACGCAAATTATTTGCCGCTGTGCTGTCGCTTGCCTGCTCGCTGAGCGCGCTTGGCCAAGAGGGGGGAACCACTCCGGCGACGACCGCGATGAAGACCGTGGCCGAACAAGTCGAGGGGGACTGGACTGATGGCCGCTGGAACCAGGCCGATGTCGGGCCGTTCATGAGCGCTGACATCCACACGCCACAGGGGCGCACGCTAAAGGGCATTGCCATCAAGGTTGGAGGCACGGCGCAGGCCACGGTCTGTTTCAATACCGAGCTGCTTGGCTACAGCGCGGCCTGGGCGGACGGCTTCCTCGAGTTCGACCCGAGGCGGTACGGCTTGATCGACGGACCAAAACCAAAAGGCCGCACACTGTTTGCCAACGACATCACGCCGGGCTGGATGCACGACGGCAAACTGGACGATCCGCGCACACGCAAGCTCGGACCACTCCCCCGCAGTCGGGCCAAGTACCGTGGACTCTACCGGCACGGCAAACGCGTGGCATTGAGCTACACCGTCGGCGAGACGACGGTGCTCGATGAGCCATGGGCCGGTGACGCCGATGGCCGGCTGTTCCTCACTCGCACGCTCGAGTTTGGCCAAGCGGCCAAGCCGCTGACTGCCCTGATCGCCACTAAGCGCGGAGCGACTGCTGTGCTGCAAAAGATCAGCGGCTTGGCCGTGGCCCAACTCCCCGCCGGCGACGAAACGCTTTGGGTCGCCGCGCTTGGCCAAGGCACCGGCTTGGCAGTGAAAAACCAACGCATTTTGCTGACGGTGCAACCGGGCGCAGCCAAGCGCCTGGCCAAGGTGTTCATCGTGCAGGCGCCACTTGGCCAAGCGGAGTCCGTCGTTGCGCTGGCCAAGGCGAACGCCGTTATCGAGCCGCCGTCGCGATTGGCCAATGGTGGCCCCGGGTTGTGGCCGCCGCTTGCCACGCGGGGTGTCGTTGGCAAACCGCACGGCGCGTTTGCAATCGACACGATCCGGCTGCCGTTCGACAACCCGTGGAACGCGCTGCTGTTCACGGCCGGCCACGATTTTTTGCCAGACGGATCGGCGTTGGTCTGCACCGTGCACGGCGACGTGTGGCGGCTCACCGGCATCGACTCGTCTCTTAAAAAAGTGACATGGCACCGCTTCGCGACCGGCCTGTTTCAGCCCCTTGGCCTGAAGGTGGTCGGTGGCAATGCCTACATCATCGGACGCGACCAGATCACACGTCTGCACGACCTCAACGGCGACGGCGAGGCGGACTTTTACGAATGCTTCAACAACGATCTGCTCTCGGCCGGCGGCGGGCACGCATACGCGACGAGTCTCGAGACCGACTCGCACGGCAACTTTTATTTCACAAAGTGCTCCGAGGGCACGGCGCACGGCGGTTCGCTGATCCGCATCAGCGCAGACGGCAGGAAGCTGGACGTGTTCGCGACCGGCTTCCGCAACCCGAACGGGCTGGGCATCGGCCCCGGCGACGTAATCACTGTGGGAGATCAGCAGGGCGGCTGGGTGCCGGAGACGCGGGTGGACGTGATGCGGCAGGGCGGGTTTTACGGCTTCATGCCGATGCATCATCGCGCCACGAAACCGGAGACGTACGACCCGCCGTTTGCGTTCGTGCCGCGGGTGCTCGACAACTCCGCCGGGGGGCAGGTGTGGGTGCCGCCCGGGCAATGGGGCGCGCTTGGCGGGCGGATGATTCACCTGTCGTACGGCCGGTGCACCGCGCTGGTGGCGTTACAGGACGAAGCGCATCCCGGGCAGGGCGCGATGCGGCAGCTCCCCGGCCGCTACCTCTCGGGCGCGATGCGCGGCCGGTTTAATCCGCACGACGGCCACCTGTACGTGAGCGGGATGCGCGGTTGGCAGACGGCGGCGGTACACGACGGCTGTTTCCAGCGGCTGCGATTTGTCAGTGGCGCGCTCCGGCAGCCGATCCGTTACGCCACGCGAACGGGCGAACTGGAGTTGAGTTTCGACGTGAAACTCGACCGTGAACTGGCTGAGGATCCGCAGAGCTACAGCCTCGAGCAGTGGAACTATCTCTGGAGCAGCCAGTATGGCTCAAAGGACTGGTCGATTCGCAACCCGGGGAAAAACGGGCGCGACCCGGTTGTCATCCGAACAGCGACGTTGCAGCCGAACGGCAAAACGGTAGTGTTGGGGGTGCCCGGCTTGGCCAAGGCGATGCAGTTCCAACTGAAGTACGACATGGACGATATCGGTGGCGAGCTTGTCCGAGGCACGATAGCCGGCACGATCAACGAGTTATGACAGACGAACGACCCACCCCCAACCCGCCGCTCTGGCTAGTGATGCTGGCCAGCGCGATGGCCGGCGGCATGGGCTGGGGCATACGCGGCCAGTACGGACACGAGACCGGCGCGATGATCGCCGGCGTGCTGGTGAGTCTCGTGCTGGTGTTTCTCTTTTGCCCGGGTAACTCGTCGATCCATGTCATCCGAGCCGCCGCGATGGGGACGATCGCGATGGGTTTCGGCGGCTCGATGACGTACGGCCAAACAATCGGCCTGACCCACGACGGGCCGTTGATCGGCAACTGGAACGCACTGCGCTGGGGAATGCTCGGGCTGGCGATCAAGGGTGGCGTGTGGATCGGTTTCGCCGGGCTGTTCCTTGGACTGGGCCTGGGCGGCAAACGCTACAAACCGTTTGAAATGTTCCTCCTCATCTTAGGCATGCTGATGGCCGTGCTGATCGGCTGGTGGCTGTTCAACTCGCCCCACGACCCGGCGAACAATCGGCTGCCGTTCCTTTATTTTTCTGACCACTGGAAATGGGAGCCGGGCGTCGAGTTGAAGCATCGGCCGGAAATCTGGGGTGGCCTGTTGTGCGCACTGGCGGCAGGCATCCTATACGCCGCCTTGGCCAAGGGGGATCGGCTCGCCCGCAACCTCGCGCTTTGGGGCATGCTTGGCGGAGCGCTGGGCTTTCCGCTTGGCCAGGCGCTGCAGGCCACCAATGCATGGAACCCGGATTTTTTCCGTGAAAGTTTCGTTGGTGATGTCACTAGGTATTTCAACTGGTGGAACATCATGGAGACCACTTTTGGCACTGTGATGGGGGCGGTGTTGGGCCTTGGCCTGTGGTTGAACCGCCGGCGCATCGCCGTCTCGTCGGAACAAGATGTCAGTCCCCTCCCCAACTGGCTGATCGCCCTGTTGCTGGCATTGCACGTGGCCCTCCTGACATTGGTCGAGTTCAGCAGCTTCCAATGGGTCGACGATGTATACGATCTTGGCCTGATGATGGGGCTCATCCCGCTGGTGGCCTGCGTTCGCGGGCGTTGGTGGCCGTATCTGCAACTGTTGCCGATCACCCTCCTGCCCATCGCCGGCAAGACGCTTCGCGCGGTGGCAGACCCGATTAACCCCAGCGTGAGTTGGCTAGTCTACCTCATCCTGCCGATACTGCTAGCCATGACCCTCGCAGTCTGGTTTGCGCGAAAGGCAAAACCAGCCGGCGAACACCCGGCCTTCATTCGCAACGCGCTCCTTTTTTGCACGTGGGTTTACTTCGGGTTGAACTACGCCTTCTTTGGCTTTCCATGGCCATGGGAGGCTTGGGGCGGACGCACGCCCAACGCGGTCCTTTTTTTCATCGCCGCCATGGGCCTAACATTGACCGCCCTTTTCTTCAGCCCGCTCGGGCGGCGATGGCAATGGAAGGCGTGGCAAAAGGACTGGGATTGACCCCGGTTGGCCAAGCGTACACCCTCCGCCGCATGAAAATCTGCCGTTACCTGACTGCGGACAACCAGGTCCATATCGGCTTGGCTAAGGGCGGCGACGCCCTGCTCGACCTGTCGCCGGCCGGCATCGAGTCGATCACCGCGCTGCTCGAGAGCGGCGACGCGGCCCAGCGCCTGGCCGACTTGGGCGAACTGCCCGAGACGCCGCTCGCCGACGTGACGCTACTATGCCCGATCGAGGCACAGGAAGTTTGGGCTGCGGGTGTGACCTATCTGCGAAGCAAAGACGCCCGGATGGAGGAGTCCGACTTCAGCGCCACGGCGTACGACCGCGTTTACGACGCGACGCGGCCGGAGCTGTTCTTCAAGTCGCTCCCCGAGAAAGTGGTGGCCTGCGGCGAGCCGGTCGGCATCCGCGCCGACGCCCAGTGGAGCGTGCCCGAGCCTGAACTCGTGCTGATGATGAACTCGCGGGGCGAGATCGCCGGCTACGCCGTCGGCAACGACATGAGTTCCCGCGACATCGAGGGTGAAAATCTGCTCTACCTCCCGCAGGCCAAGGTGTACCACCGCTCCTGCGCCGTTGGCCCGTGGGTACGCGTCGGTGCGACCGAGGCAGATGCGCGTGAATGGGACATCAGCATGCAGATCAATCGAGGCGGCGAAACTGTTTTTGAAAGAACCGTCAGTGTGAACCAGATCAAGCGCAATTTCGGCGAGTTGAGCGTCGCCATGTTTCAGTCGCAAGTGTTCCCATTCGGCTGCGCGCTGCTCACCGGCACCGGCATCGTGCCGGACGATGTCTTCACGCTCGAGGAAGGCGACGCGGTGCGTATCCGCATCTCCGGAGTCGGTTCTCTTAACAACCCGGTCGTTCGGGTTTAATCCTTAAACACACCTGCCGCAGTTGCCAGGACTGCCGGAACAACTAGGCGGGTCTGAATCGGATTCACCACCCGCAGCAGCAAAAACAGACAGCTCCTTTTTCATTCGGCGCGAGCCGCAGTGCGGACAATCCGGCAGCCGGGATTCGCTGCTGGAACGAACCAGATGCTCGCTCGTCTTGCGGCATTTTCCGCAGTTGTATTCGTAGAGTGGCATCACCGTTGGGAATTAGACCTCGGGAGTATGGTCGGCGTCAATCACCTCGAAGATGTAACCGTTGGGATCGCGGAAAAAGAACCGATCGAAAGGTGTTTCTCGAATGGGGTCGATCAGTTCCGCGCCGTGCTTGGCCAAGCGCTCCTTCAACCCGGCGAAACTGGCTACCGGATACTCGACCGCGAAGTGCCGGCCGAACTCCCGCTCGAAATCGGATGGCTCAAAATCC
>JABGZB010000382.1 GCA_018674955.1 Verrucomicrobiota bacterium
CTGCTGTTCAATCTCAACGAATTCTCCTTCGTCGATTAACCATGAATCCCACCACCAAACCAACTGGCTGCCAAGCGCAAGGCCTACCACAAAGCCGGCGCGATTTCCTCTGGCGATCTGGCGGTGGCTTGGGCGGCATTGCTCTTGCCGGGATGCTGGGTCGCGATGGCGTGCTCGGTGCCACGCACCCGGTTGGCCTGCATCACAAGCCCAAGGCCAAGCGGGTTATTCAGTTATTCATGGGCGGCGCGGCGAGTCATTTGGATTTGTTTGACAACAAGCCAGAACTCATCAAGCGGCACGGCGAAAAATGGGATCCAGGCGAGAGCGTCGAGCTGTTCCAAAGCTCCCCCGGCAACACGTTCAAGTCGCCGTGGGAATGGACCCGTCACGGCCAATGCGGCCAGCCGCTAACCTCGATCGTCTCGGAGCTTGGCCAATGCGTGGAT
Organism: Verrucomicrobiota bacterium; assembly: GCA_018674955.1. Classification (GTDB taxonomy): domain Bacteria; phylum Verrucomicrobiota; class Verrucomicrobiia; order Limisphaerales; family UBA1096; genus UBA1096. Next base: position 450 of record JABGZB010000382.1, read on the forward strand.
GACATGGCGTTCATTCACAATGTCGGCGGTAAAACCGGCGTTCACAGTCAGGCAACTTATCTGCAGGCGACCGGTTTCCAGCGGCCGGGTTTCCCCGGCATCGGTTCGTGGGTGAGCTACGGCTTGGGCAGTATGAACGACAACCTGCCCACCTTCGTCGTGCTGCCGGATCATCGCGGCTACGCCTCCAACGGCCCAAAAAACTGGAGCGCCGCATTTCTACCGGCCTCACATCAGGGCACCACGTTGTTTCCCGGACGCGAGAACCCGATCGCTGACCTTCACCCACCGAAAGGTTCGTTCGTGAATCCGAAAAGCGAAGCCGATACACAATCGCTCTTGGCCAAGTTTAACCACGCCCACGCCGAGTCGCGCGAGGCCGACTCGCGGCTTGATGCCCGTATCAAGTCGTACGAACTCGCGGCGCGCATGCAGTTAAGCGCCCCCGAGGCGCTTAACATTGCTGGCGAACCGGCGCACATCAAGCGCCTCTACGGCCTCAATCACAACGCCAAGTCGTGGCCAAAGGAAATCAACGAAGTCGAGGAGATCGATTATTTTTCACGTAAATGTCTCGTCGCCCGGCGACTGCTCGAGCGAGGCGTGCGCTTCGTGCAAATCTGGTCCGGCAACGACAACGGTTTCCCTCGCCGCAACTGGGATTCGCACGAGGACATCCAGCGCGACCACGGCCCCTTGGCCCGTGGTATGGCGCGCGGATCGGCGGCGTTGATTCTCGACCTCAAGCAGCGCGGCATGCTCGATGACACGCTCATTTTATGGACGACCGAGTTTGGTCGGATGCCGTGTGCGCAGGGCGGCAAGGGCCGGGATCACAACCCATTCGTGTTCACGAATTGGCTCGCCGGCGGCGGCATCAAGGGCGGAGTGACGCATGGCGAAAGCGACGAGTGGGGCTTTCGACCGGCCGACCGCAACAACCCGACCAGTTGCCACGACATTCACGCGACCATCCTTAACCAGCTTGGCATCGACCACGAGCAGTTGACTCTCCTCCACGACGGCATTGACCGGCGGCTCACCGATGTTCATGGTCGCGTCATCCAAGAGATTTTAGCTTAACTGAACTTATGAAAACCAACCGCACCCGGCACGGCTTCACTCTGATCGAGTTGCTCGTCGTGATCGCGATCATCGCCATCCTCGCCGCCATGCTGCTGCCGGCCCTGGCCCTGGCCAAGCAGTCCGCCGTGAAAACCCACTGCGCCAGCAACATGAAACAGTGGGGCATCGGCACCATGCTCTATGCCGGAGATTTTGATGACTACTTCCCCGACAACACCCGGGGCCAGCACACCAGTTGGGTGAGCAAAGAGGTCGGCTACTTCTGGGAAAAATATATCATGCCGCAAAAGTTCGATTCAAAAAAACGTAAGAAAGATCGGGGGCATGTGATTTTCTGCCCATCCGACGAGTGGCATCGCGAGGCGGATTTGTGGCGAAACAGCGCCGTGCAATACCCCATCCTGACCGGTTATTTCTGGCTGCCCCATCGCACGCTGAGTTCGTGGGGATACAACGTTAACGGGTTGGAAGCCAAGGCAAGCAAGGGCATTGCAGGCTGGCATTCCCGCAAGAAAATAAGTCAAGCCGTTTTTCCAGGAACACCTTCACAAATCCCAACCCTGATTGACCGGATACAAGGCTTTGGATCGTATGGCGGTGGTAAGTTGAGAATGAGCAACTGGTACACACAGTCCGGCGGGAAAAACATCCCAACGGCAAACCACCCGACCGGCCCCAATGGCGAACCACCCGGGGGAAACTTTCTCATGACTGACGGCCACGTCGAGTGGTTCAAGCTGAGCCAAGTCGAGGTCGGATCCAACGGTGGCAGTTGGCAGTGCATTTACAAGATGCCCATTGAATGAGCACCCGCGATAAATGTGTCCTAATTATCACGACGATTTTCGCGCTTGCCCAAGCGAAGGGCAACGCGGAACTGACGTTGGGCAAGGCCTGCCAAGTTCACTTTGCCACAGTCGCCGAAGCCAGGGTGCACTTGGCCAAGCGTGATGTTTACATCGAGGGGTTGAGCCCGTTTGAGCGTGCGGCAAAAATCAAACAAGCCAGACCGGTTTCGACCGGGCAATATATTGAGTTCATCCAGAGCCAGGCGCTTGAGTGGGACGCCGCCGACAAGACCAAGCTGCGCGAAGTGATCGCGGCGGCTAAGCCGAAGCTGGCCAAGTTCGCCAAGCACCTCCCCCGACGCATCACTCTCATCAAGACTACCGGCAAAGACGAGGGCGCCGCCCCGTATACCCGGGGCACGAGCATCGTCCTGCCCAGGCGCACCGCGAGCCAATCGACTAAGGGCTTAGAACGGCTTTTTTATCACGAGCTTTTTCACATCATTTCGCGCGGCAACCCAAGATTGAGGGATCAACTGTACGAAATCATCGGCTACAAAAAATGCGGTGTGGTCTCGTTGCCCGGCGACATGATGCCGCGCCGAATCAGCAACCCCGACGCGCCGGTGGTCGAGCATTGCATCCGCATCTCAAAAGATGGCGTGTCGCACTGGGTTGTCCCGGTGCTGTTTTCGCGCACGCCGAAGTACGACCCGAAAGTTGGAGGAACATTTTTTCGCTACCTTGAGTTTCGCCTGATGCAGATCGACCGCAAAACCTCTGCCGCCATTCTCAAAGACAGCATGCCGCTCCTTTTGAAACCAGACGCCGCGGAAGGTTTTTTTGAACAGATTGGACGCAACACAAACTACATCATCCACCCCGAAGAAACACTTGCGAACAACTTTGTTCACTTGATGACAGCAAAACAGGATCTCAAAAACCCGGAAATCCCAAAAAAAATCGAGCAACTCTTGCTGGCCGAGTAACCGTCACCGCACGGGGTCGTACCAGTACATGCAGTTGACTCGCTGCTTCAGCGCGTCGCCGGAGGTCGCAATGGCCTGCAGTCCGTGACCTAAGTTTTGCCATGTGAACAGTGCTTTAACTTTTCGCCCGGAACTGATGACCGGTTCGTTCAAGTAAACCATGCGCTTGCCCAAGCGACGTCCGAGCCTGTTTAGCCGAATGCAGTAATCCACCTCCTCGCCGGCAAAAAAGTCCGGACTAAAACCGCCCAACTCGTGGAATGCCGACGCGCGGCAGAATAAAAACGAACCAGCAGCCCAGCGCATCACACGCGCTGCCATGTTCCAAACGGTCACCGATTGCCGTCCGAGCCAAGGGCCACTATCAAATTTCACCGGGCAACCGCCGCCTAGGCAGTCATCACGCACCATCGCACACATCATTTCGCGGAACAGCTTGGGGGTCACCTGTGTGTCGGCGTCGACGAACACCAGCCAGTCACCCCTGGCCGCACGGGCGGCGGCGTTGCGTGATGCGGCAATCTGGTTGAATTGCTCGAACACGACCCGGGCGCCGTTGTCCTTGGCGACCGCCGCCGTATCGTCGGTCGAGTTGTTGTCGCAAACGATCACCTCGCTCGTCCATCCCGCTTGGCCAAGCACTGCGCGCGAGCGGTGCGCCGCCTCGAGCGACACGGGCAGGTACTTGACCTCGTTGAAGGCCGGGATGACGATTGAGATCAGCACTTGGCCAAGCGTAACGGGCCGCGCCCCCTGATTCAACTTGCGTCTATTTCTGCTGGCATTTCCCGGCGTGATCGTTACCGTTTGCTCCCATGTCTTTCCTACCGAAACGAATAGGTGGAAGTTTGGTCATCGTGGCCGCGCTTTTTATCACGACAGCCACCGGCGCCAATGCGGCGGAGAAGCCCAGTTGGATTTGGGGTGCCGGCGCGGCGAAGGGCAACGAGACGGTTTATTTCCGCAAGGTGATCAAGCTCAACAAGCCGACCCAGTCGGCCAAGCTGACCTTGTCATGCGACAACGGCTTCGAGGCCTTCGTCAACGGCAAAAAGGTGCTGGCCGGAAGCGACTGGAACAACGCTCGCACTGCGGACGTTAAAAAACATCTAAACGTCGGCCGCAATGTCATCGCCATACGCGGCTGGAACGAGGGCAGCGTCGCCGGCTTGGTGGGCCAACTCGACATCGCCGCCAGCACCTCGCGCCATAAGATCGTCAACACCGACGACTCGTGGCGCTCGAGCCGCTCGAAAGTCGCCGGATGGGAAACGCCCAGTTTCGACGACGATGACTGGAGCAACTCCCGGGAAGTGGGCGAGTTGGGTGTCTCTCCTTGGGGCAACGTGTTCGCCAAGGCGAGCAAAGGCAGCGGCGGCACGCCCGGTGCCCTCACCCCGGAGCAGCTTAGCTTGGCCAACGGCTTCAAGGCGGAATTGCTGCACGTCGTGCCTAAAGGCGAACAAGGCTCGTGGGTCGCGCTGACCGAAGATCACAAGGGCCGCCTGATCGCCTCCGATCAGTACGGCCACCTTTACCGCATCACGCCGCCGAAGATCGGCGATGACGCCTCGAAGATTTACATCGAGAAAATCGACGTGCCAATCGGGCACGCGCAGGGGTTGCTGTGGGCGTTCAACAGCCTGTATGTCGTGGTGAACGGCGGCGGGATCGCCGGGCACGGCAGTGGCCTTTACCGGGTGATCGACACCAACGGCGACGACAAACTCGACAAGGTTGAGACGTTGAAAAAAATCAACGGCGGCGGCGAGCACGGCCCGCACGATATCATGCTTACACCGGACAAAAAAAATCTCTTCGTCGTTGCCGGAAACCACACGAATCTGCCGGTCGAGCTCGCCGGCAAACGCAACCCGTCCGCGTTCGAGGAGGACCTGCTGCTGCCACGCCAACCGGATGCCCGCGGTCACGCACGTACCATCCGCGCACCGGGCGGCTGGGTCTGCAAAGTATCGCCTGATGGCAAAAATTGGGAGCTCATCTCCAGTGGCTACCGCAATGCATACGGCCTCGCGATGAACGCTCACAACGAACTGTTCACTTTCGACGCCGACATGGAATGGGACTACGGCACCCCGTGGTACCGCCCGACCCGGGTCAACCACGTCGTCAGCGGCAGCGAATACGGCTGGCGCACCGGCACCGGTAAATGGCCTTCATACTACCCCGACAGCCTGCCGCCAGCGATCGACATTGGGCCAGGCTGCCCCACAGGAGCTGAATTTGGCACTGGCTCAAATTTCCCGAGACGCTACCAAGATGCGCTCTACATTCTTGACTGGACGTTTGGCACCATCTACGCCGTTCACCTCACTCCGGACGGCGCATCGTACACCGGCACACGCGAAACCTTCATCTCCGGCAAACCCTTTCCGGTAACTGACCTCGTGTTCCACAGCGACGGCGCGATGTACTTCGCCATTGGCGGACGCCGCACGCAGTCGGCACTGTACCGGGTGACATGGGCCGGCGGTGACATCGAGGAGAAGGACGCCGCACAGGCTGGGAAGGATGCCGCAAAACTCCGTAAACTCCGCAAACGCCTCGAGGTATTTCACGGGAGGCGGGATTCGAAAGCCGTTACGGCGGCCTTCAAGCACCTTGGCCACAGGGATCGTTTCATCCGCTACGCCGCCCGCATCGCCATCGAGGGCCAGCCGGTCAGCGAATGGGAAACGAAAGTGCTCAACGCCAAAAACGCCGACACGATCATCACCGGCGCTGTCGCCCTGGCCCGAAGCGGCAACACCTCCACGCGGGATGCCCTGTTGAACAAGCTATTGTCACTCGACTTGGCCAAGCTCAGCGAACGCCAAAAACTCGAGCTCAGCCGTGCCTACGCGTTGATCTTCATCCGCATGGGCGAGCCCGCCGACAAGAACTTGGCCAAGCGCTTGGTTACGTCACTCGACAGCCAGTACCCAGCCAAGGGCGCCGACCTCAACCGCGAGCTTTCGCAGTTACTCGTTTTTCTCAAGGCCCCGACCGTCATCGGCAAAACCTTGGCGATGATGGACACCAAGGTCGAATCCAGTATGGTCGTAGATAGGGAGGCGCTCGATCGCAACGACGGTTACGGCGGCACCATCAAAAAAGTCCTGGCCAACACGCCGGAAATCCAAAACCTGCACTACGCCATGAGCCTGCGCAATCTGCGTTACGGCTGGAAAGAGGATCAGCGGAAAAAATATTTTGCATGGTACAAGGACGCCGCAACCAAGAGCGGTGGTGTCAGCTATGGCGGTTTTTTGAAAAACTTCCAGAAGGACGCCCTGGCCAACGCGCCGGCCAACGAGCGTGCCGCGCTTGAGAAACTCGTCGGCGACGCCTCGCTTGTTTACAGGCCGGCCGCGCCACCGGCACCAAAAGGCCCCGGCCAACTTTGGGAACTCGAGAAAACCGCCGAGTTGATCGACGCCAACATGACCGGCCGCAACTTCGCCAACGGCAAACGCAGCTTCGCCGCCGCACTCTGTGCCTCCTGCCACCGCTTCGACGGCCAGGGGGGAGCCACCGGCCCTGATCTGACTTCCGTCGCCAGCCGCTTCAGCACCCGTGATCTGCTCGACTCCATTCTCAAACCAAGCAGAGTCGTCTCCGACCAGTACGAATCATCGTTAGTCACCAAGCGCAACGGCGACATTGTCGTTGGCCGCGTATTGTTCGAGGAGGACGGCCAACTGCATATTTCCGTCAATCCGCTTGATCCGGATCAAGTCACCGTGATCAAGCGGGCCGACGTGAAAAGCGTGTTGCCCTCCCCCATTTCGCCGATGCCTCCGGGGCTGGTTTACACCCTCAATCGTAACGAGTTGCTCGACCTATTCGCCTACATGAAGTCCGGAGGCAACAGCCGCAACGAGAGCATCTACTCAAAGTAAAGACCGCTTGGGCAAGCAGCGGCCGTTAGTCCTGCTTGTTTGACTCACCCAGATCGCCGGCCAGGCGGCGAGCGATGAACTGGCGGACCTTGGGAATTTGACACTTGCCCAAGAGTTGAAGAGCCCCGGGTCGGTCTTCACCAACGGCCGGGTTAATCCCGTACCAGATCATCAGGGGCAAAACCGGGTCGCCCGCATGGCGGTTGTGCGAGATCAACGGCACAGCCAAGTCCCAGCGCTTGGCCAAAGGGAGCAAACGCAGCGTCGAGGCCAGGTGCAGTTGAACCAAGCCGGCCATGTCCGACCCGGCCATCTCGATGAGGCGGCCAAGCGCCTTGGCTGACACCCGGCCGTCATCCGTCAGCAGTTTGATCGCCCAGACTCGGACATGCTCACTTTCGTCGTTCGACTGTTCCAGCAGCCACTCCTCATCCAAGTCACCCGTGATGTGTAGCGCCCACATGGCTCGGAGACGGTGCGGGATCGATTCGCTCCCGGAGTACAGTTCAAACAAATGTTCGCGCGCGTGGCCAAGGTCTTTCCCGGCGACGGCGCGCTCCTGCAACAAGCGACGCGCCATGCGCGCGTGCCACTCGTTGCTGTGGGTTTGCAGCCGGGCCAAGTCGAGGCTACCCAGTGTGCTCAAATCCCTTTTCAGTGGCTTAGTTTCGCCATGAGTGATCTTGAAAATGCGACCGCTGGTGCGGTGGATACCGTCGCTCTCGTGGCATTCACCGATATCCGACCAGTCGAGAACGAATACACCGCCGTCCGGCCCGTAGCCCAGCTCAATGCCGCGGAACCACAGGTCGCGGGTCTGCATCATGTCCTCGGCATGGCTGCCCACGTAGCCGGTCCCCTGACGGTGCAACGTGTCCCGGTTGATCCGGCGACCATGCAAGTTCAGCGTGAAAACCTGACCGCGATATTCCTCCGGCCAGTTGTCCGCGCCATAGATCATCATCCCGCAATGTGCGTGGCCACCACCGGCTGCATTGGAGGGCGAGGTCATGCCTTTCTTTTTCAAGTCGGCCCAGTGCTCGTTGCCCTGGTCCCAGTGGAAGTGATCGGCGGTCTGCGGCATGAGTTCGTACAGGAACTTGTCGAAGTGGTTGCCGTACATGCGTCGGTAACGCGCGCCGGGAACAGCATGCCAGAGGTGACCTATCACGGAGTTGATAAAAAAAAGCTGCCCGTGCCTGTCCCAATCGTGTCCCCACGAATTGGTCGTGCCATGGCAGACGACGTCAAACTCTTTTGTAATTGGATGGTAACGAAATATGCTGCAGTTGATAGGAGTGCGCTTTTCAACAGGTGTCCCGGGAACACCAACATGCGAACTGGCGAGAATGCCGTGCCGCCCGTACAGCCAACCGTCCGGCCCCCATTTTAGCCCGTTGACGATGTTGTGCCGCACACGATCATTGTCGAAACCGTCGAGCACCACCTCTGGCTCTGCGTCCGGCACGTCGTCACCGTTCCTGTCGGGGATAAACAGGATATTGGGAGCGCAGGCGGCCCAAACACCACCGAACCCAAGCACGATTGACGAAAGCTGCGATGCCTGATCCCAAAAGACCTTGCGCTTGTCAAAAACGCCGTCGTTGTTGGTGTCCTCGAAAATAAGGATCCGATCCTTGAGGCGCATATCGTAGTTCACCCGACTCTCGGCATAGGTGTAGCACTCGGCCAACCACAACCGACCTCGGCTGTCCCAAGCCATGGCGATCGGCTGCTGAACATCCGGTTCGGCCGCACTGAGTTGCACCCTAAACCCATCCGGCAGCGAGATACCCTTCAGCACATCAGCCGGCTTCACAAATGGCGTGGTGATCTCCTGAGTATTAACTAGCTGCTGCTCAGCCGCATTCAGCAATACAAATCCAAGCACACAAAAACAGAGTGGTATCAACCTCTTCATTGATTAGATGCATGTATGAAACAATCATACCGCTCTTTGGTCAATGTCTTTTCTGGAATCACCTTGGCCCTTTCAAAATGTAAGGCCAGCTATAATGATTTAGAATTCAATGCCGGATACGATAAAACATCACCCTTGAACCGAGATCCACAGGATGCGGGGAAGAGGCCCCAACAACATCGTTCCACGGGCCGATAATCTTTTTAGCCCCCTGCAACGTGCCTGGCTCGGACCAGGTAACAATCATGTTTCCGTCCTGCAGCAAAACACTCATTGTGGCGGGACTCATCTCGACAATGGCATCTGGCGGAATATAGGCCGTGATCGCCCGGTCATCATCTTCGTTGATCAGGAATTTCATCCCAGTGGGCGCGATATTCAACCATTCCAGGCTGGAGGCCGTCCCGCCGCTCGCGGTCAACGAGGAACTCCCGCCCAGGTAATCATAATAGAACAGTGTGAAGGGATAGAGACCGGGTTTTTCGACGACAAATTTGTATTCCCAAGCTTTTGCATCCTCAATGCCCGGGTTGACTGATTCGTCCGGGAATAATTCCACTGCGTCATCACCTAATCCAATGTGAAGCAGGTGGATCGGGGTGGTTGTAATTTGCATATGGTAATAGCCCTCGTCCAGTTCGAGAAGGGCAGTCGTCTCCAAGCCAAAATGAATGACAGGTAATTCCAACCCCTCGGGGGTGAGTGATTCAGTACCGTTAATGCCAGGGAAAAGCTTTTCCCCCGCCTTATTTCCAATGGTTCTCCCATCTCGCTGGTAGTTGATCTGGGCACGTTCCAAATAATAGCCCTCGGAGTTGAAGAGAGTCCGATCGGAATGGTCGGAATGCTTCTCATCCCATATCCACCAAAGATCCCCGATGTCGCTTAAGGTTTCCTTGTCGGGGTCAGGTTCATCGGGGTCAGTAGCGACAACTCGAATGGCGAATCCACGTTCCTGTTTTCCCAAGTCAGTCAGCGTAATGGCTGAATCAGCGGGGAGGGCATCATACTGGGTCCATTCCATGACGGTGAAATTCCATGACTTGGTGTATTGACTGCGCGCATCACTATCATCGGCGAACTCTACTTTGACGGTGTGGTCGGAAGAATCCTCAAACGCACCAGCCGATTCATGAACGACTAATGTCCTGTCCCCGACCTGCTGTATTTCTGAGGCGACCTTTTTGCCGTCCAGAAACAGCGCCACCGAACTCGAATCCACCTTGTGGGTATCATTTTCGATGACCACATGCAGAGGGCTATTCGGGTGGGCTTCAAGTTCATTCTCCTTCGGGAAAACACGAAGGATGCTTACCCCCTTCCCCGGAGCAGCTGCTCCGGAGTCGACCTGCAATTCAAGCATGAACGCGCCGCCCGCATAGCCCTTGTAGGCATGGGCCCCGGCCAAGCCGCCATTGGCCTCCCCTACACTGTGGCTGGTCCGGATCACTATCCTGCCATCCGCTCCCGGAGCAATATCCGTCCACTTCGCCACGTAACCCGCCTCGTTGTGCCCCGTGCTAAACTCAACGCTCTCCTCGCTCACCTTCCACGCCCCTTCCGAACTGGCATACGCAAAACTCTCCGCCTCCATGATTTTCCAGTTGGTCGTGCGCTCCGCATACCCCGCTCCCCCGCCCCGCATCGCTGTCCCGGCAAACACATATTTGCGGTTCGGGTCGAGCCCTTCAAGAATCAGATCCATATGCCATCCAGGCGCGTCCCCATAACTGATATTCCCGGTCAAATCCAGCGCCTCCCCAAACAGCTTGGCCGCGTCGCTCTCCTCGTCAAATGTGATAGCGTCGCTCGTCCAAAACACGCTCCCCTCCGACAGCGTCTCCTCGTAGGTCGCCGTCACCCCGGTTCCGTCCCCACTGCCAAACACCAGTAACTCCGTGCTCGCAGGCCCCGGTGAACTACGCCCCACGTTGATCATGGTCACTGTCTCATCCGTCGTCCCTCCGTTCTTGTTGACGCTGTCGTTGTACGCCTGCCAACTCGCCGTCTGGGAGATCGCGGAACCGTATGTCAGGAAAAACACCAATAAACAACTCCAAGTTTTCATAGATTTTTTTTCATAATATTTAAATTTTAACTTTAATTGAAGAATATACAAAGGAATTGAACAGACCTCCCCGATTCAGCGCAAGCTTTTTTAACAAATCAAATTCTTTGAGTTGTGGGTTAGATTTGGGACATGGCAGTTACAGCATTCAGGGCGTACCTAACGACTTTTAGGCACGCTTGAAAACGGCTCCTCCAAGACGCTCACGCGACACGCGGATGCGCTTAGCCCAGCGCCCGGCTTTTACGTTTCAAGCGGACACGTTTAATTCGCCGGCGGCTGACTTGGGCTTGGGTTCAAGACCGGCTAAGGTCTTGGCATCCGGTTTCTGCGGACCAATTTTCACCGTGTGTTTGCCATTTGAATAAACACGAGGCTGGAAGCGACCACCTCGGGCGCGCACGGTGTAGAGCACGTCGCCGCTCTTGTCCTCGATGATCTGCACCACGGGGTTTTCGCCGTTGGCAAAGATTAATTCTGGCAAATAACCGGCTACCTTGCGGCCGTCGTTGGCGTCCTGCGCCACGGTAATCGGCCAACCGGGGAATTGCGCCCCATCTCCGTGACGCACATCGCTGAAACGCGGCCAGCACTCGAACGTTACCGTACGATTCTTTTTGTTAAACCGGGCGATGCCGAAGCCATCCGCCCGTTTCTTTTCATCGTTACGATTCTCGGGGTTTGCATAGGCGATCATCGAGATTTTGTTGCCGAGGCCATCCTTGAAATCGCCGGTCCATGGCAGCGGACTGTTCGGAACAGGGTTAGGTCCGGACTGCTCGTCGAGCGGATGCCACCAGCGACCATAAATGGTATTGACCAGCGCCGGGCTCGTGAAGCCATACGGGCCGTCTCCGTGATCGCTGATTCCGTGTTTTACGACCACCGCAAGATGCTGGTCGCCGCAGAGATGCACCGCCCAAGCGCGGCGAATCAGATCAACCGCCTTTTTTCGCGGGGTCTGCGGCCAACCGTTGCAGTCGAGATCTGCCAACAGACGGCTCTTCGGCCCACCGTGCATGTGTACCGCGCCGCAAAAGGCAGTCTGCGAGAGGACCCCCTTCATCTCGGCGTTCGTCCAGTCCTCCGACCATTTCTCGAGAAACTTTTCCTGGCGCAGGCCAAGCAGTTGCAGGCCCGGCAAATCGATCGTTTTTGGATCGTATTTAGGATCGTTTATATGGTCGGGCCGTGGCCCCATCTGTGGGATTTTGCCCGCTGGGCCGCTCTTAAATTTGCGATCCTCCAGCACAGCGAAGTCCACACCGCCGACGGTGATCCGCGTGAAATAAACGCTGATGCCGCGATTCACCGGCACGGGATCCGGGCAGTCCGGCAGGTGCCACGATTGCTGGCGCTGCACCTGGTTGACGTACTTCACCGGAAACTTGTAGCCCCCGTCGGCGCTGCCCGGGAGGGTCGAGTTTTTGCCGTTCTCGCCCCACACGTTGCCGTGGCCGACGTCGTGGTCGTCCGGGATGCAAATCGTGGGCCGGTCGCGGATGATGTCGCGAAACTGCATGCCGAACTCAATCCACCCGACGGTGTGCTCGGTGTGGCGATAAGTCTGGTCGCCACCGAAAAATAACAGGTCGGGATCCTGTTTCATGACGTTGGCGACAATCTCCGGGCGGCCACCGGCAGTGCGGCTTGAATTGCAGGAGAGGTTGGCCACAACGATCTCGTTTTTGCCGGAAGGATCACGGCGAATCTGGCCCTCGAACATCGCCTTCGCGCCATGACGAACACGGTACGGCACATCCTGCGAGTCGTCCCAGTTTTCAACGCGAAAGTGTGCATACCAACCAGGGTAGCGCACCTCCGATTTCCTAGCCTCAACCCACTTGCCCTTCCGCTTGAACTCCAGCCTAGTCAAGCGCTCCTCGCCCGGCTTGAGTGGGAAAAGTTGAGCCGTCATTTTCAGCACGCCGGCTTGATGAGTGTAGACCGCAAACGCCACAACCTGGTCACGTGGCACATCCATCGGAGGCGCAGCCGCCTTACGCCCCCTGCCCTTGAGCCGGGTTTTCGCGCCAGCGCCCTTCGTCCACCATTCGCCGGTAGTCAACGAGTCAAGTTGGGGGAACTTCGTGCCAAACGGCTGCCCCGCTTCCTTGGCTGCGAAAAATTCCGGAGTGAGGGCCAACGACCCCACCCCGGCGGCGGTGATCTTGATTGCAGTGCGTCGATTCATTTTCATGGCTTGAACTAAAGATTCGGAGCCACCGTTTTTAAAGCCAAGCGAGAGCAGTTTCAAGCCACAGAGTATTGATGACAGCGTAAAAAACAGCTACGGCAGCTTGAGCCAGACGGTGTTGGTGAGAATCAACTCGAGCAGCAGCAGCGCCAAGCCGGCGATGACGAGGTAGGGAAACAACTCGTCGTAGTTGAAAAACCGCTCCACCTCCACCTCGGTTTTTTCCATCTTGTCGATCTTTCCGTAAATCTCCCGCAGCTTACTTTGGCTGTCGGCGCGAAAGTATTGGCCGCCGGTTTGTTCCGCGATTTTTTGCAATGTCTTTTCGTCAATGTTCACCTCGACGTTGCGGGAGCGCTTGCGGCCGAACACATCGGTGTACGGCATCGGCGCCGTGCCGCGCGTGCCGATGCCGATGGTGTACACCTTCACTCCCAGCAACTCGGCTGCCTCGGCAGCGGTCATCGGCGCTACGGTGCCGGAATTGTTCTGGCCGTCGGTCATCAGGATGATGATGCGACTCTCCGAGTCGAGGTCGCGCAATCGGTTCAGCCCAGCGCTGATAGCCGAACCGATCGCAGTGCCGTCTTCGATGGCTTCGCTCCCGGCCTCGAGTCGGTCGAGGTTGGCCAGCAGGAAATCGTGGTCGAGCGTCAGCGGCGCGGCGATATAAGCCCGACCTGCAAAAGCGACGAGGCCGATTCGGTCCGCCGGCCGATCGTTGACGAATCCCTTGATTACCGCCTTGGCCACGGCGACGCGGTTGGCCCGTTTCCCCTCCAGTTGAAAATCCTCAGCCAGCATGCTGCCGGACAAATCGAACGCCACAGCAATGTCGATGCCGCTAGCCTTGAATTTCTCGGTGCCCTCACCCCACTGCGGCCGGGCCATGGCGAGCACGAACAGCAGAAGCGCCGTCCACCGCAGAAACCCTAGCAGCGCCTCCGACTTGGGCTTGCCCAAGCCCATGATGCCGCGCAGGAGTTGCACGGAGGAAAACATCAACGCCGGCCGGCCGCCGCACCAATGCCGCCGCACCCACGCGACCAGCGGCAGCACCAGCAGCAATAAGAGCCACCAAGGGCTGTCAATTCTCAAGTCGCCTAAAGTCATTCCTCGCTCCCGGTTTCCTCTCGCAAACTTGGCTGCGTTTCGCCAACCAACCGGCTGGCGGCCTCGTGCAGATTCCGCAACTCCTGCTCAGGCGGTTCCGCTTTGGCGAATTTCACCATGTCACATTCGCCGAGAAAATTAGCGAGCAGTTGCTTGTGTTCGGTCGCCAGCCGCTTGCTCGATTGAAGCTCAAATAAAAATTCCTCGGTCGTCCGGTCGGGTGCTTGCAGTTCGAATCGCTCCTCAAGATAGACGCGTATGATTAGCGACACCTCCGTGCAAAACCGCTCGGTCTCGTGGATCAGGCCAAGCACACGCTGCAGCCGCTCCCACGCCACGACATGCGGCGCGGTGGGCGGCAGAGGGGCGAGTTGCTCACTGCGCTTGGCCAAGCTTCGGCGGACAAACCAAGCGATAACCCCGGCAATCACCAGCGCCGCTGCCGCGACGAACAGCCACAACACCCACTCGTTGCCGGTAGGAATATCGACCACGTCTTTCAGCCCTCGGATGTCCGGAATTTCCCCCGGGGCGATGGCATTTGTCGCATCGGCGGGATCGGGCAAAACGAGGGCCGCGGAGTTGGTGTTCGGAGTCGTCGGCATCAGGCGGCGAGGTGCCGGCGTTTCAGTCGCATCTCAAAAAATTTCTCAAGTGCCGTGATATACGGCTCGTCGGTTCGGAGCTGGATCGAGTCAATGCCCGACGTGCGGAACAGCCTCACGAGTTCCTCCTGTGCATCGGTCTGTCGTTGGGCGTAGGCCTCACGGCGGCGATCGTCGCCGGTGTTGATCTCGACGACCTGCCCAGTCTCGGCGTCCTGCAACACCACCCAGCCGACATCCGGCAAGTCGAGTTCGCGCGGATCGGTGACCTGCACCGCCACCACGTCGTGCCGGCGGTTGGCCTGTCGCAACGCCGTGGCCGATGTCTGCGCGAGAGTCTCCGATAGAACCACCTGCCGGCGCAGATGCGCGTCCATCGCCCTTCGGCTCGGATTCGTCTGCCCTAAAAAATCAGATACGCAGACAGTGATCGCCTTGCGCGACACCACACGACCGAGAAATTCCAGCGCACCGTTCAGGTCGGTGCCGCGGTTTTCCGGCTCGAAAAAAAGAATCTCGCGGATCACACGTAGCACGTGGAATCGACCCTTCCTCGGGGGCACAAATTTCTCCACCTTGTCGGTGAACAGAATCAGGCCGACTTTGTCATTGTTGCGAATGGCGGAGAACGCCAGCACCGAGGTCAACTCGGCGGCGATCTCGCGCTTGGTTTGCTCTACCGAACCAAAGAAGCCGGATCCGCTCAGGTCCACTAGTAGCATCAGCGTCAACTCGCGCTCCTCCGAGTACACCTTGACAAACGGCTGGTTCATCCGGGCGGTGACGTTCCAGTCGATCGACCGGATCTCGTCGCCGGGCGAGTACTCGCGCACCTCCTCGAAGTGCAGCCCCTGCCCTTTGAACGCGCTGTGGTACTGCCCCGCCAACGTATCGGTTACGAGTCGCTTGGTGCGAACCTCGATCTGGCGGATTTTTTTTAGAATCTCCCTCGGGATCATAATAGCGCTAACGCGGTGCGTAGCTTAACCGATTCCCCCGCCGGTGTGGAGTCTGCGATTGCTCCAAAACAGTCCAGCCACGGCAACTAACAAACAGGCCCAGCCAAAAACATCGCCGTACCGGTTGTAAACCGTCCGGCCAAGCGCCTGGCCAAGCGGCACCTCGAACGACACGAACCCGGCTCCGTAAATATCACCACTCTCCTGGCCGTAAAACTGCCGCACTTGGCCAAGCGGGCAGATCCAGCACGTCAGCCCGTTGTTGGCGCAGCGAACCAGCGGCACGCCGTTTTCCACCGCGCGAAAGACGGCGTTGGCCGCGTGCTGCCACTGCTCCGGCCCAGCGCCAAACCAGCCGTCGTTGGTCAGGTTCACCAGCAAGTCTGTCTCCGGCGACACGTGCTCGCGACCGCCGTGCGGGAACGAGTCCTCGAAACAGATCAACGGCGCGATCGTGTGTTCGCCGTCTGGCAGCGTGAACTGCACCGGCTCCGTCCCGGCGGAAAAACTGCCGCCGATCGGCGACAAATATTTCATGAACGGCAGCGTCTTCTCGAACGGGATGTACTCGCCAAACATGACCAGCCGCCGCTTGCGGTAGCTCGGCAACTGCGGGCCGTCAGGCGTCAGAAAAACGGCGCTGTTGAAATAGCGAACTTCGTCCGCACCCCGTTCGACATCATCCGCGCCGAAGAGCAGCGTCACGCCGCTCGACTTCACCATTTCAAAAACTTCCGGCCATCGCTCCGGCAAGATCGTCACGCAAGCCTCCGGCCAAACCAGCAAATCCGGCTTGGTGGCCAGCGCCAGCCGCGACAATTCCAGCACCTCGCCCAAGCGCTCGTCGCCGGTGCCGCTTTGCCAAATCAACTGCTGCGGGATGCTCGACTGCACCAGCGCGACGGCCAGCTTGTTTGCCGGCGGCGGCACTTTGGCGACACGAAAAAAGCCCCAGCCAAAAACCAAGCCAAGCCCCAGCAACGGCAGGGCCACATCGGCCGTCCACGACCAAGGGTTCGCGGGCGAGCGGCGGATTTGCAGCACGGCGAACAGCAGGCTCACCGACGCCCACACCACCAAAAACGACACGCCGTACACGCCGGCCACCGAGGCGATTTGGATCAGCGGCAGGTTTTCAAACTGGCTGACGCCAAGAAAGTTCCACGGATACCCGCCGAGCACCCGCGCCTGCAACATCTCCGATCCCACCCAGGCTGCTGCTGCGAACAGCCCAAAGCCAAGCCGCCGAAACCACGGCCATTGCAGCTTGGACAAGCCGTCGCGCAGCCAGCCGCCGCAAATCCACGCCCAAGCCGCGGGATACAGCGCCGAATAAAAACTGAGTGCCAGCCAGCCACTAATCGCCCCGGCAGTATGCGGCATGTTCAGCAGGAACCGTAGCGAAACCAACCGAAAGACCACCGCCGCAACAAAGGCCAGGCCGAACAAGCGCCACCGCCGCTCCCCGGCAACTACCGCCAGCCAGGCGCCCGGCACGAGCCAGGCGAGCCCAAGCCAGCGAGGCTCCGGGAAAGCCAGTGCTAACGCCAACCCCACCATCGCCGCCAGCAGCCAACGCGCTTGGCCAAATTGTTTTGCTCCGATCAACGCCGGGAGATTGCCCGACTACAAATGCTGAGTCGAGCGCTCGGCTTTTGGCTTGCGAACCGCCCGCGCTCCCGTCAACGTAGCGCCACGATGCCTCGCGCAATCATTCCCCAAAAATGGATCGCCGCCGCGCTGCTCCTCGCCGCAGTGGCAAGCCCGGCGTTTGCTGAAAAAATCACGGTACTGTTCGTCGATGGACAGAACAACCACAACTGGAAAGCCATGACGCCGTACATGAAGGCACAGATGGAGAAAACCGGATTGTTCCAGGTGGATGTGCTCACCTCCCCACCGCGCGCCCCCCGTGCGCCGCGAAACCTGAGCGAGAGCCAGAAGTCCAAGGCGGCCGAGGCCGCCAAAAAAATCCGCGAGGAGTTTCAGGCCAGCTGGGATGCCTTCAGGCCAGCGTTCAAAGAATATGATGTCATCGTAAGCAACTACAACGGCGAGGAGTGGCCCAAGCCAGTGCAGCGCGCGTTTGAAAAATACATGAAAAACGGCGGGCGGTTCATCGTGGTCCATGCCGCCGACAACTCGTTCCCGAACTGGCTTGAGTACAACAAAATGATCGGCCTCGGCGGTTGGGGCGGGCGCAACGAGAAGCACGGCCCGTACGTTTACTATGGCGACGACGGCAAAATCGTCCGCAACACGCAGCCCGGCGGCGGCGGCAGTCACGGGCCGCAACACGCTTTCAAGATCGTCGTTCGCGACGACGCGCACCCGGTCACCAAAAGTATGCCTGCCGAGTGGATGCACGCGCAGGACGAACTGTACGACTCCCTACGAGGCCCGGCCGAAAACATGAATGTGCTGGCCACCGCCTACAGCGCCAAGAGCAAGCGGCACGAGCCGATGATGATGACGATCAATTACGGCAAGGGCATCATTTTCCATACGCCGATGGGCCATGAGAACGGCAAGGCGCTGCAATGCGTTGGCTTCATCGCCACGATCAACCGCGCCGCCGAGTGGCTCGCCACCGGCAAAGTCACCCAGCCACTGCCCAAAAAATTCCCAAGCGCAGACCACGTCTCGCTGGCCGACTGATTCTGAATTTCACATGTCCGAAACCACAAATCCAACCGCAACAATCAAAACCACTAAGGGGGAAATGAGCATCGAGCTTTGGGCCGATGTCGCCCCCGGAACGGTGGAAAACTTCATCAAGCTCGCCAACGACGGCTTTTACGACGGCACCTGCTTTCACCGCATCATGGCCGGGTTCATGATCCAGGGCGGCGACCCGCAAACCAAGGACGAGTCACTCGAGAACCTTTGGGGCACCGGGGATCCCGGCTACAAAATTAAAGCCGAGTTCAACGACCGGCTTCACGTTCGCGGTGTCATCTCAATGGCCCGCTCGGCTGACCCCGACTCTGCCGGCAGCCAGTTTTTCGTCTGTCTCGGTGACGCCGATTTCCTCAACGGCCAATACACCGCCTTCGGCCAATTGAGCGCCGGCGACGAAGCACTGGGCGACATCGGCGACACACCGGTCGGCCCAAGCAGCAGCGGCGAGAACAGCAAGCCAGCGGAACGCGTCGAGGTCACCAGCATCCGCGTGGCCTGACTCGGGCAAGCGCTGCCCCGACGCGTGAGCCAACCCAATGACAACGCCGACTTGGCCAAGCTGCTGACCACGATGGGGTGCCCCGAGGCCAAGGCCGGCGAGATGGCGGCACAGTTGGCCAAGCGCTCCGGGCAACTGGCCGTTGAACGAAACATCCCGCGCGAGGAAGCCACCGCACACCTGCTCAGCCTCATGCGACAAGGCTGGGCCGCGAAGGAACAAAACGATGCCGATTAAAAACCCGAAACTGACTCCCTGGCCGCTGAAGGAGAGCCGCAGCGCCGGCGACTACAAAATTTTCAAGGTGCGCTCCGACCGCCGCACCTCGCCGCGCACCAGCAAAGAGCACGAGTTTTTTGTGATCGAGTCGGTGGACTGGTGCAACATCATCGCGCTGACACCCGACGATCAACTGGTGATGGTTGAGCAATACCGGCAAGGAACCAACCTCATCGAGCTGGAACTGCCGGGCGGCATGATCGATCCCGGCGAAGGCCCGCTGGAAACGGCGGCGCGCGAGTTACGCGAGGAAACCGGCTACGCGGGAGATGCGCCAAAGGGCGGCGGATTCGTTTATGCCAACCCGGCAATCATGAACAACAAAGTGCACACCGTTGTCATCCGCAACGCCGCCAAACAGCACGATACCGAACTCGACGCCGGGGAAGATTTGATCACCCGACTCGTGCCGCTCGCGGAAATCCCGAAGCTGATCGACAATGGCACGATCGGCCACTCGCTGATGGTCGCCGCGCTCTTCCGATTTCAGATCGCGGAAAACGCCGACTAATCGCGAAGCTCGTTTTTCTTTTCCTCGAGTTCGGCCTCGAGCACCTTCCGGTCGCTTGCCAGTTGCTTGTTCAACTGCTCAATCGCCTCGAATTCGCCGGCCGATTCCGCCTTGGCGATCTCGCCGTTGAGAAACACCTCGCGGTCAGCGATCTTCGCCTCGTATACCTTGCTGATCTCGGCCAACTTGGCCTTCAACTCGTCGCTTATCTCCTTAGTCGGAGACTCCTTCTCCAATCGTTCCATCGCCAGTTCATATGCTGATTTCATCGTAAAATTATTCGGTGAGACGGACGAACACTTCGCCGTCCTCCACCTTGGTTTCGAAGCAATCCACCTTCGCGTTTGGGTTCGTCTCGCACTGGCCGGTCCGCAGGTCAAACGGCCAACCGTGCATCGGGCAGTACACTTTTCCGTTCTCGACAAAGCCCTCTCCCAGCGGACCGCCGACGTGCGGGCAGACGCCGTCAATGGCGCACACACTGTCGCCAAGTTTGAACAGGCCGACTTCGCGATCGCCGACCGTGCGCTGGATGCCGCCGTCCTCCCGCAGTTCGTCGCACGCGGCAACCCGCACAAACCCGTCACTCATCGGCATCGCCCTCCGCTTGACCTTTGTTGCGATTCTTCCGCCACGGCATGTTGGGGAACTTCCCCGGCAGCTTGAACGACTCCGGCTTCGTCTTGGCCATTTGCAACTCGTCACCGCCTTCGTCACTTGATCGCGCGGCCGCGCCGGGCTGTTTCCACGAGGCGATCTTCGACTGGAGCCCGTGATGCTCAGCGGCATCCTTGTTGCCGATTTTCACGTAAAACAGCGAGAGATTCGTATGCACCAACTGGTCGTTAGGGCGCAGTTTCTCGGCCTTGTGACCCTCCTCAATCGCCCGCTCGTACTGCTCCAGCCGGCACAACGTCATGCTGAGCGACATGCGGGCATCGAAGTGGTTTTCGTCCGCCGCGAGTATCGTCTCAAAGCCGGCAGCCGCCTGCTCAAAGTCGCCTTGGCTGAAGGCAAACGTGGCGTCATCAAATTGTTCCTGCAAGTCGTTCATAGAAACCAAGCGCTTGGACAAAGTAACGGCGTCGGTGCCGTGCGACAAGCGCTTGGCCAAGCGCAAATGAAAAAAAAGGCCCCGGCAGCAATCCGCCGGGGCCTCTCGGAAAACCGTTCGCTTCTTTATTTCTGCACCTTGGCGATGTGCTTGGCCGGGTCCTTGGTGAAGTCACCCAGGCAGTTGCCGCAGCAGAAGCCGATCACGAACTGCTTGGACGCGTCGATGTCCTTGCCGCTGATCGGGCACTTTTTGTTGTCCGGACCCTTGACCTTGGCGATGTGCTTGGCCTGATCCTTGGTGAAATCGGCGAGACAGTTGGCGCAGCAAAAGTTGATGGCGAAGAGCTTGGCCGGATCGACATCCTTGCCGCTGACCGGGCATTTTTTGTTGAAGGCGACCTGTTTCGCTGCTGCTTTCTTTTCTTTTTTTGGCTCCTCTTTTTTTGGTTTTGGAGTTTCCTTTTTGGGTTCTTTTTTCTCCTCGGCCTTAGCTAACTTGAAGCCGAGATTGACGTCCACGTTGGGCAGCGTCTTCTTCAACTCGGCCCCGCCCTGCTCGGTAACGCCGCTCTGCCACGCGTAAACCTTGCGCAGAAATTTCATGTCCTTGAGGCTGGCCAAGCCAGCGTCTGTGACCTTGGTGTTGTAGAGGTTGAGCGACATCAGGTTGGTGAGTCCCTTGATCTGTTTCAGCGCCGCATCGTCGATGGATGTGTTGGCGAGGCTGAGCTTGGTGAGGTTTTTGTTTCCCTTGATATGCCCCAAACCGGCGGCGGTGATCTGCGTGTTGGCGAGGTCGAGTTCACTTAGGTTTTGGATGTCGGCCAACGGTGCGAGGTGCCCATCATTGACGTCCTTGCCGATGAGGCGAAAGTTGGCGTAGATCAGCTTGGTGTTTTGCGCCAGCGTCATCACGAGCGGGACAGATGATTTATCGCCGATCCCCTCGCCGGAACTGAGCTTGGCGATGGCGGCCTTCTCGCCGTCGGAGACGGGGGCCTCCTTGATTTCCGGCTCCGGCAGCCTGTTGGCGGCGGCCTTAGCGGCGGCGCGCTCCTTGGCGCTGATCAGCACCAGCCCCTTTGGCCAATCTGCACCTTCATCGATCCATTGCTTGATGACGGCGATTTGCTCCTTGGTCAGCGGGTCGCCCTTGGGCGGCATGATGTCCTCATGATCGGCGGGTAGAGAGATGTGCTTGTAGAGTTCACTGTCGCCTGACTTGCCAGGTTTGATAACCTCAGCGAACGCAGCCTCCTGGCTATCCAGCCTGAGATCACCCTTCTGTTTTTTGGAGCCGTGGCAGTCGATGCAGCGCGCCTCGAAAACCCCCTGGACCGACTTGGC
>JABGZB010000383.1 GCA_018674955.1 Verrucomicrobiota bacterium
AGGCTCTGGCATGAGGCGAATGCAAATGTCAGCCGACCTGGCTTCGAGTCCGCTTGAGGCAATGTTCGCGTTCGGGCGATTGCACTCTCTTCATTGCCGGCAGTGAACCTGTACCAGTACCAGCGATCGGGCTTGAGTTTGCTGACCTCAACATGGACAGAGTGCCCCAGCTCCGGAGTGGCGATTTCAGTGCCTGAAGCAACAACCTTTCCCATCGATTCATCCTCGGCGACCTGCCACTTCACAACAATCGGTTCGGGCGGCATGCCACCGTCAGGATCCAATGGCTTTGGGGCGAGGCGGGTCCACAGTACCACGCTGTTGCTATTCGGATCACCCGAGGCAATGCCAAGGGAAAAAGGATAGCTGGAGAACCGGGGATTATGGCGTGCCAAAGTTGAACATCCAATAAAAGGAATGCTGGACAACATAGTGGCGTAAGCTAGGAACAACCTTCGGCTGACGCCGCCTTCATGTCGAATCGCGTTGTGGATGGAGGATCTATTCATCGTTTTGCTTAAATCGGCTTTTATGTGGGGACACGGTTATCGCTTTGGGGGAAGTTTTCAAGCTGTCTTTGAGTGGGTCGGAGTTGACGGACGGGTTTGGGGCTGGAACGCTTTGCGAAACCATGATTGTAAATTCATTTTTATCTCGACTAGGCTTTGCTTGTGCACTGCTTGGATTGGTAT
This sequence comes from Verrucomicrobiota bacterium, assembly GCA_018674955.1. Lineage (GTDB taxonomy): Bacteria > Verrucomicrobiota > Verrucomicrobiia > Limisphaerales > UBA1096 > UBA1096. The sequence goes on from JABGZB010000383.1 coordinate 693, forward strand.
TGCCCTTGCCAAAAGCGGCAAATTTGGGGCGGCCCAATTTTATCATCATCTTCTGTGATGACCTGGGCTATGCGGACATCGGGCCATTCGGCTCTGATAAACATCGCACTCCAAGCCTCGACCGCATTGCGGAGGAGGGACGCAAGTTCACGAGCTTTTACGTGACCAGCGGAGTTTGCTCACCGTCGTGTTCGTCGCTGGTGACCGGTTGCTATCCCAAGCGCGTTAGCCTGCACCAGAAAGAGAAGGGGCGGGGAGTTCTCTTCCCTGACAATCAGCGCGGTCTTAATCCCAGTGAGATCACTATTGCTGAGGTTTTAAAGGCCAGAGGGTATGTCACCGGCATCGTTGGCAAGTGGCATCTGGGCGATCAGCCGGAATTCCTGCCGACGCGGCAGGGATTTGACTCCTACTTTGGTATCCCGTTCTCGATCGATATGGGGCAGAAGGATCGGCCGACCAAGCTGTACCCGCCGCTGCCACTCCTGCGGTGGAGAAAGTGATCGAGGAGGAGCCGGATCAGCGGCTCATCACGCAGCGTTACACGCGGGAGGCGATCGCGTTCATCGTGCGCAACAAGGCCAGGCCGTTTTTCCTCTACCTGCCACACACGATGCCGCACTGGCCGCAGTACTCGAGCGAGCGTTTCGCGGGCAAGTCGGCCAACGGCAAATGGGGCGACGCCGCAGAGGAGATCGACTGGTCCACCGGCGAGATATTGAAGGCGCTCATGGCCAACGACCTCGATGAAAAGACGATGGTTATTTTCATGTCAGACAACGGCGGTGCGCTGCGCCACGGCGCAAGCAACAAGCCGCTCAAGGGCGGCAAAGGCTCGACGTGGGAAGGTGGCCACCGCGTGCCGTTCGTGGTGCGCTGGCCGGGCGCGATCCCGGCCGGAACGAGCAGCGATGCGATGGTGACGTCGATGGATCTGCTGCCGACGTTGGTTAAGCTTGCCGGCGCCAAGCCGCCGGGCGACCGCAAGATCGACGGCAAGGACATCTCCCCGCAAGCCGGGGGCGGCGACGCCGCACAAGGCGTTTTACTTTTATGCGCGCGGCCAACTTCACGCCGTTCGCAGCGGCGACTGAAAGCTGGTTTTCACCCGGGGCAAGCAGACGCCCAAGGGCGAGCCGGTGGCGCTATATAACCTGGCCAGCGACATTGGTGAGGCGAGCAACGTGCTCGACGATCACCCCGGGGTGGCCAAGCGCCTGGCCAAGCTGGCCGAGGGGATGCGTGCCGATCTCGGCGACGACTTGACCGGGGCCAAGGGTAGCGGCACCCGCGAATCCGGGTTTGTTCAAAATGCCAAGCCACTCACACGCTGGAAGTAACTGTAACCTTGTAACCTTGTATTTCCTGTGGTAATA
>JABGZB010000384.1 GCA_018674955.1 Verrucomicrobiota bacterium
CCGCAAACTGGTTGACCTGCAAGCCATCGGCAAAGCCAAGCTGCGCATCGCCGTCGAGCTGATGCACGGCACCGGGCGGGGCTACCTCGACATGTTGCTCGAGGAGGCCGGCTCGAAGGTTACCTGGTTTCACGAGAACCTGAACCCGCTTTTCGGCGGCGGCTCGCCCGAGCCGAACGAATCCGGCATGGCCGAGGCGGCCCGGTTCGTGCGCAGCGGCCAAGCCGATCTTGCGCTTGGCCTCGACGGCGACGCCGACCGCTTCGGCATCGTGGATCGCGATGGCACCTGGCTCACGCCAAACCAGGTGCTCGCCCTTGCGCTGTATCACCTCCGCAAAAATCGCGGCATCAAGGGCGCAGTCGTCCGTACTGTGCCGACGAGTCACCAGGTCGATGCCGTGGCGGAGTTACTCGGGGTGAAAGTTCACGAGACGCCAGTCGGCTTCAAGCACATAGGCGCGTTGATGGAGAGCGAGCCGATCATTGTCGGCGGCGAGGAGTCCGGCGGCCTGAGCATCCGCGGCCACATTCCGGAAAAGGACGGTGTGCTCGCCTGCCTGTTGATGGCCGAGTTGGTTGCGATGGAGGGTAAGCCACTGGGCTATATCCTGCGCGATCTCGAAAAGCAAACTGGCGAATTTCACACCGACCGAATCAACATCGCCGTGCCGCCCGCCGAGAAGGCGGCCATCCTGCGCAAACTTACCGGCGGCTTCGATAAAATCGGCCGGTTCGCCGTCCAGCAATTCATCACCACCGACGGCTTCAAGTTCCTGCTGCCGAACAACGAGTGGGTGGCGTTCCGCGCAAGCGGCACCGAACCGGTGATCCGCTGCTACCTTGAGGCCAAGAGTGCGGTACACTTGAAAAAACTCAAATCGGCCTGCCGCAAAATCCTCACCGGCAAATAATCGATGAATACCTCCGACGCGCCACTCACATCCGCGAAGGTTCTCGAATCGGTCGCGGGCGGGCTGGCAGCGGCATCTGATTGGCTTTGGGGATTGCCGCTATTGTACCTGCTCATCGGCGGCGGGCTTTACTTCACTATCTACTCGCGGTTCACGCCGTTTTTGTATCTTTGGCACGGGATTCAAATTCTACGTGGCAAATACAGCAACCCCAACGACCCAGGCGAGATCAATCACTTTCAGGCTCTCTGCAGCGCGCTATCTGGAACGGTCGGGATGGGCAATATCACCGGCGTGGCGGTAGCGGTGACCCAAGGCGGCCCAGGAGCGTTATTTTGGATGTGGGTCTGCGCGCTGGTCGGGATGGCCACCAAGTTTTTCACCTGCAGTCTAGCCATCATGTACCGCGGCAAGGATCACACCGGCCGGGTTCAGGGCGGCCCGATGTATTTCATCGTTGGGGGACTCGGCACCAAGTGGAAACCGCTTGCGATGGCTTTTTGTTTCTTCGGATTGTTCGGCTGTCTGCCGATGTTTCAATCCAATCAACTCACCGCCATTGTCGGCGAAATGTTCCTCAAACCGAATGAGTGGTTCGTCGACTCGGGCAATAATGTCACCACGCTTGGCCAAGGACTGTTCGGAGTACTGCTGGCGGTTTTTGTCGGTGCGGTGATCCTTGGCGGCATTAAGCGCATTGGAAAAGTTGCCGCACGGCTGGTGCCATTCATGGTGGTACTTTATGGCGGTTGCGCATTGGTGATCCTCATCACGCATGCAGGCCAAATACCAGAGGCATTCAAGTTGATCTTTAGAGATGCCTTCACCGGCCAAGCCGTCACCGGCGGCGTACTTGGTGCGGTCATCTCCACCGGTGTGCGGCGCGCAGCATTCTCGAACGAGGCCGGCATGGGCACAGAAGCCATGGCGCATGGCGCAGCTAAAACCAAAGAACCGATTCGCGAGGGCTTGGTCGCCATGCTCGGCCCGATGATCGACACACTGATTGTCTGCACCATCACCGGACTGGTGATTATCAACACAGGCGTATGGAAAAAGGGGGTCACGATGGATCGCATCTCGAAACTAAAGGATGGTATTGTTCAATACTCCAAAGACACCGGTTCTTTGCCAGTCAGTACAAAAGGCTTGGCCCAGTTGACAATCGTCAACGATGACTCCGACAATAAGGAACCGTATTTTGAAACATTACACCTCAAGGATTCCTGGGGGCATCCCATTGAATATGGCGCCTCAGGAGAATCTGACAGGAATGGCTTCCTTCTTGTTTCGGGCGGACCCGACAAGACACCCGGCACGCCGGATGATCTCACAAGCGAAATCGATCCCCATTCCTACTCCGGCGTTATGCTGATTGAAAAAGCCTACAGGATCATTTCTCCGAGTGTTGGCCCCTATCTTCTGTTGCTCTGCGTGCTCTGTTTCAGTTTCTCGTCGATGATCGGCTTTTCCTACTACGTGGCCAAGTGCGGCATGTTTCTGTTCGGCCCAAGAGCCCGCATCCCACTGATCCTGTTTTATCTCGCGGGCATCGTGGTCTCCGCAATCGTCGACTTGGA
>JABGZB010000046.1 GCA_018674955.1 Verrucomicrobiota bacterium
AAATCAGCGGCGCGTTGGCAGTGACCTTCCCGATGTACTTCGACGACCACACGATCGTCGAGGCGGACATGGTTTTCAATGGCGTCGATCACCGCTGGTTTGCCGACTACAACAACTCTTTCTCCGCCGACAATTTTGTCGAGGCTGTTGCGCTGCACGAGTTCGGCCATTTCATCGGGTTGCAGCATTCGCCGCTGGGGTCGGCGACGATGTTTTCGCGAACCGGCGCAGGAGTCGGTCTGGCGGTTGGATTGCTGAAGGACGAAGTCGCAGCCGCGCAGGCGCTGTACGGCCAACCGGTCGCCTTGGCCAAGCTCGGTTCGATCACTGGCAAAGTGACGATGGGGCGCGGCCTGGTCTTCGGGGCGGTGGTGTTGGCCGAGGATGCCCACGGCAACATCATCCAGTCGGCCGTCACCGAGCGCAACGGTCGGTACGAACTGACGGCGCTGCCCCCGGCGACGTACCGACTGCGCGTGGCCCCGTTGCACTCACCGGACACGCAACCCCAGCCGTTGATTCGCGACATCGACATCTCGATCGAGCATCAGGGTGCCGAGACAGGATTTCGGCCAACCGGCTACAATCAGGTGGTGGTTCGCCCCGGCAAATCGGCGACGCTGGATTTCGCGGTCAACAGGGGCAGCGCGCCGTTTTACATTTCAGCGGTGAGGCCGGCGACAACCAAGCAGAACCTGCTCCAGTTGGCGTTCGAGCCGTTCGCGCTTGAGCGCACCGGAAAAAAACAAACGATCGGAATCTACTCACCAACACTGCCGACGAGCAGGGCAACGCTGCGGCTCACCGGTGACGAAGTGGTTTACGGAAAAACGACCTACGATCCGAACGCCTTCGACGGCTTCAACCTGATCTCGGTGGAAGTGACCGTGTCGAAAACTGCCGCGACGGGAGTGCGAAGCCTGTTCGTGCAAAAAGGAAACGACAAGGCGTACCTTAACGGCTTTGCCGAGATACTCTCCAGCGAGGAGGATCACAACTTTGACGGCTTGGACGACCGCTGGCAGCGGGAACAGTTCGCAGTTTTTTCCAGCGCCGAGGCGCACGCCGACGCCGACGCCGACGCCGACGGCTACACCAATCGCGAGGAGTATGTGACCGGGAAAAACCCGACGGACGCCGGCTCGTTTCCGCTGCTCGAAATCGGCAGCATCACCGTCGACGAACAAGGCACGACCATCCAGTGGGGTAGCGTGCCCGGCAAGCGCTACCAAGTCTGGAGCAAACCTGATGTCGCCTTGGCCAAGTGGCGCAAAACCGGCGCCCCGGTGACAGCCCGGCGCTCATTCACATTTTTCACCGACCCAAGCGAGCGGGAGAAATTTCAATTTTACAGAGTACAGGCGTTGCCCTAGCGGAAAAACCGTTTTAGGAACTGAGCGGTGTGGGAGTTTTTGGCTTGGGCGATTTTGGCTGGGGGGCCTTGAGCGATGATTTTTCCGCCGCCTTCGCCGCCCTCGGGGCCGAGGTCGATGACCCAGTCGGCGGCGGCGATCAAGTCGAGGTTGTGCTCTATGACCAGCACAGTGTGGCCGCCCTCGACCAGGCGTTGCAGCACCCCGACCAAGCGCCGCACATCCGCCATGTGCAGGCCGATCGTTGGCTCCTCGAGAAGGAACAGATTCTTTTTCGAGTCGGACTTGAGCCGGGCGAGGTTGTCGCTGAGGCCGCTTAGCAGGTGGGTGACTAGTTTGACACGCTGGGCTTCGCCGCCGCTGAGCGTCGGGCTGGTCTGGCCCAACTTGAGGTAACCAAGGCCGGTGTCGCGGAGCGCCTTGAGCGGCCGGGAAATCTTCGGCACAGCCCCAAAAAAATCGGCCGCCTCACTGACGCTTAACTCGAGTACATCAGCGATTGTTTTGCCGTTGTAAACGATGTCCAGCACCTCCGGGCTGTAGCGGCTGCCCTCGCAGGTGTCGCACGTCATGAAGGCGGGCGGCAGAAAGTTCATCTCAAGTTTTACGATGCCCGCTCCCTTGCACTCGGGGCAGCGGCCCTGCGGGCTGTTGAACGAAAACCGTGCCGGGCCAAAGCCGCGCATCCGAGACTCCGGCACCTGCGCGAACAGTTGGCGGATGGTGTCGAAAAAACCGACGTACGTCGCCGGCACAGAGCGTGGCGTGCGGCCGATCGGCGACTGGTCGACCTCGTGCACGGCCTTGATCTGCTCGATGCCCTCGATCGTTTTTTTGTGCCTGGCTTTCAACGCGGTCCGTACCGCGGGCAGGATGCACTCGCGCACGAGCGTGCTTTTGCCGGAGCCGCTCACGCCGGTAACGACCGTGAACCGGCCAAGCGGCACGGCGACGGAGACGTTCTTCAAATTATTTTTATGCAATCCGCGGAAGATGAGGGACGGTGTTTTGTTTTTCTGGCTGGCACCGCGCCGGGTCAGGGGCGGGGCAGTGGGGCGCGCTTGGCCAAGCGTCTGGCCAAGGGAGTGTTGACGGGACAACTCGATGCCGGTCAGCGATTTTTTGTTTCGCAAAATCTGCTGAAGCGAACCGGCTGCGACGACCTGTCCGCCCTCCACGCCTGCGCCGGGGCCAAGGTCGATGATGTAATCGGCGCGCGCCATCGTGTCCTCGTCGTGCTCGACGACGACGACCGAGTTGCCGCGCGAGCGGAGTTGCTCGAGCGCGCCGAGCAGTTGCTGGTTGTCGCGCGGGTGCAGGCCGATCGTCGGCTCATCGAGCACGTACAGCACGCCGCTCAGGTTCGAGCCAAGCTGCGCGGCCAGGCGGATGCGCTGGGCCTCGCCGCCGCTCAGCGTGGTGACCGCGCGGCCAAGTTGGAGATAATCGAGGCCGACTTCGCGCAGGAAACTCAACCGCGAGCCGATCTCCGGCAAGATGTCGCGGGCGATCTCCGCGCCGCGCCCGCGCCACTTGAGCGCTGCGAACAACTCGTCCGCTTCCCCGACGCCGGCTTGGGCGAAGGCGTCGATGGTCGGCTCGTCGGCGAAGTTGCGCTTGGCCAAGCGCGGCAGCGGCAGGCGGACGGAGCGGGCGAGCGGGGCAAGCCGGGCGCCGTTGCAGTCGGTGCAAAGCTCGCGGCTCTCCTCCTGCCAACCGAACCAAGTTTCCTCGACTGCTTCCTGTGCGTCGCCGCGTTCGATGTCGGGAATGTAAAATGTTTCGCCGAAACCCCGGCACGTTGGGCACCAGCCTCGGGCGGAGTTGTAGCTGAAATCTTTCGGGTCGAGCGGCGCGAACGACCGGCCGCAACCGCCGCACGCGTTGCTCGTCGAGTGGACGGTCTCGCCGCCGGAGTCATCGACGGCGAAGAGCGTGCCTTGGCCAGCGGCGAGGCATTCGGCGATCAGCTCGGTGGCATTTTTTGAGCCGCGTTTTTTGAGTCGGCCGACGACCACCTCGACGTCGTGTTCGCTGTAGCGGTCGAGCCGCAGCGGCTCGGCAGTCGGGAGGAAATTACCGTCGGCGCGGATTTGTTCGAAGCCTTGCCGCGCGGCCCATTCGCCGACGTCAGTGTGAAAGCCTTTTCGGTTGCGAATGCGCGGGGCGAGCAGTCGCAGGTCGCCCCGTTTTTTGGCCTGTGTTTTAAGACTGCCGACGAGCGAGTCGAGCGTCTGTGCCTGCACCGGCAACTGGCAGTCGGGGCAGTGAATGACGCCGAGCTTGGTGTAGAGCAGCCGGATGAAATGGTAAATCTCGGTGACGGTGGCGACGGTGCTTTTGCCGCCGCCGCGCGAGATGCGCTGCTCGATGCTGACGGTGGGCGGCAGGCCGTGGACGGCATCGACATCGGGCCGTGGCATTTGCTCGACGAACTGCCGGGCGTAGGCATTGAGCGAATCGAGAAAACGGCGTTGGCCCTCGGAGAAAAGAATGTCGAACGCGAGCGTGCTTTTGCCGGAACCGCTGACGCCGGTGACGACGACGAGCTTGTTGCGCGGGATGCGGACGGAGAGGTTGCGGAGGTTGTTTTCGCGGGCGCCCTCGACGGTGATCCAGCCGTCGTCAGCGTGCTTTTTGCTCCGCGCGGCCACGGTTCACATGCGCTCGGTGGTCTCGAGGCCAAGCGTCTCGAGGCCGGTATTCAGCACTTGGCCTGTGAGGTCGCAGAGGGCGAGGCGCTGTGTGCGGATGTCACCTTCGGTCTTGAGCACGGGGCAGTTTTCGTAAAACGAGGCGAAATGCCCCGCCAGTTCGTAGAGGTAGTTGCAGAGGTAGTTCGGGCGGCACTCGTCGATGACCAACTCGAGCACGAGGCCGAAGCGCAACAGGTGCTTGGCCAGCGTGAGCTCCTCCGGCTGGGCAAGCGCGAACGACTCGGGCCGTGTCAGCGACTCGTCGCCAAGTTTGCGGAAGATGCTGCGGATGCGCGTGAAGGCGTAGAGCAGGTACGGCGCGGTGTTGCCGACGAGTGCGAGCATGGTGTCCCAGTTGAACACGTAGTCGCTTTGGCGATTGCCGGAGATGTCGGCGTACTTGATCGCGCCGATGCCGACGATGCGCGCGATCTCACGCCGCTCGTCTCCGGAGATGTCGGGGTTCTTTTCGCTCACCGCGTCGAAGGCGCGTTGCTCGGCTTCGTCGAGTAGTCCGGAGAGGCGGATGATTTCGCCGCTGCGCGTCTTGAACGGCCTGCCGTCCTCGCCGAGAATTGCGCCGAACCAAACGTGGTTGAGCTTCATGCCGTGACTCGGTTTCCAGCGGTTGTACAGCTCGAAGAGTTGCTGGAAGTGCAGTTGCTGGCGGCCGTCGGTGACGTAAATGACCTCGCTCGGTTGCCAACTGTTTTGACGGTGCTCGAGCGTGGCGAGATCGGTCGTGGTGTAGTTGGCCGCGCCGTCGCTTTTCTGGACGATCGCTGGATTTTTTTTGAGCGATTTGTGGTTGTTGAAAAAGACGACTTGCGCGCCGTCGCTTTCCTCGGCGATGCCTTGGGCGGCGAGTTCATCGACAATGCCCTTGAGGCGGTCGTTGTAAAAACTTTCGCCGAGCGTCTCGTCGAAATCGACGCCCAAGCGACCGTAAATCTCGTCGAACTGATGCCGCGACAACTCGATCATCTCGTGCCAAATGGCTAGGTTTTCGGCGTCGCCGCTTTGTAACTTGACGAGCTCGCTCCGGGCGCGGATGAGGACGATCTCGTCCTCTTCGCAGGCGGAGTTAACGAGCTTGTAGAGGCGCTCCATCTCGGCGAGGGCGTCTTGGCCAAGCGCGTCCCGGTCGAGGTGCAACTTCCAGCCGACGAGTAGTTTGCCAAACTGCGTGCCCCAGTCGCCGATGTGGTTGTCGGTGACGACTTTGTGGCCGAGCAGCCGGAAGGCCTTGGCCAGCGTGTAGCCGAGAACGGTCGAGCGGATGTGCCCGACGTGCATCGGTTTGGCCACGTTGGGCGATGAGTAGTCGATGACGATCGTGCGCGGCTCGGCGGCGGTGCGGTAAAAAAGATGTTCGCCCTTGGCTGCGCCGACGAGGGTATCGGAGAGGGCACTGGTCTTGAGCCGGAAATTCAGAAAACCCGGCCCGGCGATCCCGACCGGTTCGCAGCAATCAGCGACGTCTATCTGCTCGATGACTTGGGCGGCGAGATCGCGAGGGTTGAGTTGATTGCGCTTGGCCAAGCCCATGAGCGCGTTGGATTGGTAGTCGCCAAATTTCGGATCGGGGCAGGGGCGGACGAGGACGCTCGAGACGTTGGCGTCGGGCATGAGCGCAAGGACGGCTTGCTGCAATTTTTCCTGTAAGACGAGATGAACCACGGTTGGAGTCACTTGGCCAGCTGATCGCCGGCTTGGCCGAAAGGGAGAATGTCGCCGGCTCAGCCTTCCTGCGAGCTGCGGATGATTTGGTACATCTCCGCCGCGTCGCCGGCATCCTCGAGTGCCTTGCGGAATTCCTTCTTGTGGAGCACCTTCGCGATCTTGGCCAGCGTGTGGAGATGTTTCTGGAATTGGCCCTGCGGCACGAGGAAGAGCATGACGAGATTGACCGGGTGGTTGTCGAGGGCGTCGAAGTTCACCCCCGCCTTGCTGCGGCCGAACGCTCCGGTGACGTCGCCGATTAGGTCGGTCGAGGCATGCGGGATGCCGATGCCGAACCCGATGCCGGTGCTCATGGTGGTCTCACGTTTCTTGACGACTGAGACGATCGCGTCGCGGTGTTCGGACTTGATACGTCCCTTGTCGACTAGTAAATCGATTAGCTCCTCGATCGCTTCCCAGCGATCGAAGGCTTTCAGATCCGTGACAACCTGTTCCTTGGTGAGAAAATCAGCCAGCTCCATGATATGGGCACAACACCGTAACTCGGCTCGGATTTGCTACTCTTTATCGGACCGGCTTACAAGCGCGAACTTCGTTGCCAAACCGATGGGCAATCGCCAGACTGCTGCTGCCCAAATGAGTACCATGATTAGGCGTTACGCAGGGATGGCGGTCGGTTTGGCTGTTTTGGCCGGTGTTGGCATGGCAGAGCAGTCGATCAAGCTGCCGTCGGTGGACGACATCCTCGAGCGGAACGTCCAGGCGCTCGGCGGCGAGAAGGCCATGCGAAAACTGAAAAACCGCGAGGCCCGGGGGGAGATTGAATTGGCGACGTTCGGCGCGGAGTTCTCGGTGATCATGCGGCAGGCAGCGCCGAACAAGGAAATGATGGAGCTGACGATCGAGGGGTTGGGGACAATACGCGACGTGTTCACCGGCCGCAAGGGCTGGACGGAAACGCCGGACGGCACAGTAACCGAAAAAAAGGAGCGCGAATTGGCCAATAAAAAAATTGACGCCGATTTTCATGCGTACCTGAATTTCAAAAAAAATTACCCCACGATCAAGCTGCAAGGTGTGGAGCAGTTCGCCGGAAAAAAAGTTTATGCCATAAAGATGACGCCGAGAAAAGGGGACACGGACACGTTTTATTTTGATGCCGTGACGGGATTGGTTGCCGGTGTTTCCTCCACCGCCGAGATGCAGGGGCAGGAGGTGAAAACCAGGGTGCTTTTTCGCGACTACAAGGCGGTGGACGGAGTGCAGATTCCGCACACGTTGAAACTGGAGGAACCGGCGTCCGCCGCGTTTACGATTCGACTTGAGTCGGTGAAGCACAACATCAAGGACACCGGTAAGTGGTTCAAGAAGGCCAAGTGAGCGAGCGGGAGAAGATTGTCTCGGGGATCGAGGCCGAGGGACTGGTGGCGATCGTGCGCGTGCCGCGGTCCGAGTTGACGCTGCCGTTGGCCAAGGCGCTTGTCGCGGGCGGTATTCGGGCGGTGGAGTTGACGATGAGCATCCCCAACGCGCTCGATGCGGTTCGCACGATTGACCGCGAACTCGGCGATAAAATTTTGCTCGGCGTCGGTACGGTGATCGACGACGACACATGCCGGGCGGCGATCGATGCTGGGGCGAAGTACGTCATCAGCCCGATCACCCGGCCGTCGCTTGTTGCGGCGGCGCACGCGCTGGACCGGCCGGTGATGCTGGGTGCCTATACGCCGACCGAGGCACAGGCCGCACACGAGGCCGGCTCGGATTTCGTCAAACTATTCCCGGCCGACACGCTTGGCCCAAGCTACATCAAGTCTTTGCTCGCGCCGTTGCCGCACTTGAGAATCGTCCCCACCGGCGGGGTGAACCTCGACACGATGGAGGCGTTCCTCGCGGCTGGCTCGGTGGCGCTAGGCACCGGTTCGGCCCTTTTGAAAAAAGAGATCATCGCCGGGGAAAACTGGGGGGAACTCGAGCGCTTGGCCAAGCGGTTCGCCGACAAGATGGCCGGGCTGAAGGCCAAGCTGGGGCGGTGACGCATTTTAGAAGGGAGGGACGGATTCCACTCCGTCCGAAAAATGAGGTGAGGTGGAACTCGCCCCTCATAGGCCAATTTGGCTTTACGACAAGAGTGGTGTTTGATACCCAACACCCGTGGCTGAGACTCCCACCATCGGGTTCATTGGTGCTGGTAGAATGGCGGCGGCCTTGGCCAAGGGCTTCGTCAACGCCGGCTTGGTATCGACGGAGGAGTTGATCGCCAGCGACCCGGCTCCTGCCGGCCGCGAGGCGTTCGGCTTGGAGGTTGGTTGCGAGACGACCGACTCGAATGCCGACGTGCTGGCGAAGGCCAAGGTTATATTTTTGGCGTTCAAGCCGCACCAACTCGACGAGGCGACGGAGGCGGTGCGCGATCAGTTCGACGAGAGCCATCTTGTGATTTCGATCTTGGCTGGCGTGCGCTTGGCCAAGCTCGACGCGGCGTGCGGCGGGCGTGCGCGGTTGGTGCGCGTGATGCCCAACACGCCGGCGCTGGTCGGCGAGGGCGCCTGTGGCTACGCGCTTGGCCAAGCGGCGACAGCCGAGGACGGCGAGTTGGTGAAGCGGTTGTTGTCCGCCGTCGGTGTGGCTTACGAGGTGAATGAGAGTTTAATCGACGCGGTGACCGGGCTGAGCGGCAGCGGCCCGGCGTACGGGTACATGATCATCGAGGCACTGAGCGATGGCGGTGTGGCGGCCGGTTTGCCCCGGGACATCTCCACCCGATTGGCAGCGCAGACGATGCTCGGCGCAGCGAAGATGGTACTCGAGACCGGCAAGCATCCCGGCGAACTCAAGGACATGGTTTGCAGCCCGGGCGGCACGACGATCGAGGGTGTGCACGAACTGGAGGAGGGCGGCGTGCGCAGCGCACTCATCAACGCCGTGCGAGCGGCGACGGAGCGGGCCGTCGAGCTTGGACTGGAATAAAAAATTATTATGACTTACCCCCCTCCAACCGAGAAGCAGGCCAAGATACTTTGGGCGTCGGTGACGGCGCTCGCCATTGGGGTGCTGATTGGTTTGACGGGGGTTTTGGTGCTGGGAATGGCAAAGCTGGCCAGCATGATTTCCTCGGTGTTGCTGCCTCTGGCTATCGCCGGCGTGATCGCCTATTTGCTCGATCCGATGGTCGATTGGTTTCAGAAAAAACGCGGTTTCAAGCGTCAGAACTCGATCATCCTGGTGTTCATTATGGCGCTGCTGTTGGTGGGGGGATTGGTGGCGTCGGTGGTGCCGTCGTTGATTTCGCAGGTGGGCAAGCTCACGACCGATTTCCCGGAAAATGCCAAAAACTTTCAGGAAAGTGTGAGTTCGTTCGTCAGTTCGGGCGATCCCGCCAAGCCGGCCAATACGTCCACCAATGCACCGGCCAAGCCGGTCTGGCTCGAGACACCGCAGGAGTGGATGAAGAATGTCGGTGTGACCAACGAGAAGGCGCGGGAGTTCATGGTGGATGCCGTGTCGAAAATATCGGGCTGGTCGCTGGAGCAGTTGAAGAAGGTCATGTCGTTGTTTGGCTTCCTGGCCGGCTTGGCCCTGGTGCCGGTGTATGTGTTTTATTTCTTGCTCGAGAAGCGGGGCATCAATCAAAACTGGACGGATTACCTCCCGGTGGGCGACTCGTGGATCAAGGAGGAGATCGTGTTTGTGTTGCGGTCGATCAACGATTGCCTGATCGTTTTTTTCCGGAGCCAGGTGCTGGTGGCGATGTGCGTGGGGGCGCTGCTGACGGCCGGTTTTTTGGTGATCGGCCTGGAATACGCGATTCTGCTGGGCGTCATGGCCGGGCTGCTTGGCATCATCCCGTATCTTGGCGTGGCGTTGAGCATCATCCCGGCGTTCGTCCTGGCGATGATTCAGTTCGTGCCAGAGGATGGGTGGCTCAAGCCGGTTCTCATTCTCGTCTGGTTTGCCGCTGTGCAGGCGATGGAGGGACTGTTCATCTCGCCTAAAATCATCGGCGACAGGGTGGGGCTGCATCCACTCACGATCATCGTTGCCGTGATGGTGGGCACCACGCTGCTGGGGGGCATCATGGGAGGTGTACTGGCCATCCCGTTGACCGCCGCGCTGCGCACGCTGATGTTTCGTTACGTCTGGAAGGATCGCGTGCACGCCGGTGACGCGCCCGCAGCAACGTGAGCGACGAAACACAACAGCCAGAGCCAAGCCCGCCCGCCAACAGGGAGAGGTTGCATATTTATTTCCTGCCCAACCTGATGACGGCGGGCAACCTGTTGTGTGGGTTCCTTGCGCTGACGTTCATAGTGCAGGTGGTTCCCGACCCGACCGGGTCGGAGGGACCGGTTTTCAGTGCCACGGACATCGAGAAAATCAAGAATGCCCTTTGGCTTATTCTGGGGGCGTTTGTGTTCGACGGACTGGATGGCAGGATCGCCCGATTGGTTGGCAAGGAGAGCCCGTTCGGGCTTCAGTTCGATTCGCTGGCGGATATCATTTCGTTTGGAGCGGCACCGGCGTTCCTGATGCAGAGGGTAATCCTGCACGACTTTAACGTAGTGAGTGAACGTCTTGGTCTGGTGGTTGCATCGGTCTATCTGCTGTGTGGCGCACTGCGGTTGGCTCGCTACAATTGCCTCTCGGCGATGACCGACTCAGGGAACAATCGGGAATTCCTCGGATTCCCCATCCCGGCCTCGGCGGCGATGGTGGCTTCATTGACGATGTTTCTGGTCTGGCTCGAGGAAAAAAACCTGCCCACCAGCTCGTGGCGCTGGGTATTGTTGGCGTTGCTGGTGTTCCTCTCGGTGATGATGGTCAGCGAGGTCAAGTACCCGTCGTTCAAAAAACTGGATTTTCGGTCGCGCCGACCGTTTACGAAGTTTGTTACTGCTGTGGTGGTGGTGGCCTGCTTTGTTTTTTTGTGGAAATACCTCGTGCCGATCGTGCTGCCATTGATCTTCACATCGTATCTGGTTTACGGTTTTGTGCGACCCCGGTTGTCACGGAAGTTGAGGAGGGAAATTGAGGAAGACTTCGACGATGAATAGACCGGGGGCCGTCCGTAGATGACCCCGGTCGATTATGCAGTCGCCGTTGGCGCGGGGGTACTGACCGGGTTCGTGTGCGCGGTACCGGTTGGGCCGATCAATGTTGCCATTATGGAGGAGGGCATCCACAGCGGTCGGACAAGGGCGCTGATCATCGCGGTCGGCGCGCTGTTGATGGAGATGATTTATTGTATCATCGCCTTCGGCGGGTTCGCGAGTTTGTTTGAGGATCCCACGATCCGAGCGACTGTGGAGCTGATCAGCTTTCTTGCAGTGACCGTCTTTGGCATCCGCTACCTGATGACCGACACTGTGACCGTGCAGGGCAAGCGCGCCCGGATGGTCGAGCAGCGGCTGCACCCCCACACGATGTTTTGGACCGGGTTCGTTCGGGTGCTGGTGAACCCCAACGTACTCCTGTTTTGGATCATGATTTCTGCTGTGCTGCTGGCCAACGGGACCTTACAACCCGCCTGGCAAAGCCGGATGGCCTGTGCCGCCGGTGCCGGCCTGGGCATTGCCGCCTGGTTTACGCTGCTCGTGTTGGGAAGTGCCCGGGTGCGAAACCAGTTCTCGGACAGGACACTCGTGCGGTTTTCCCACGTATCAGGTCTTCTCCTGCTGCTGTTGTCGGTGGTGATTGCGGTGCGCCTGATTGGCACTGTGGCACAACAAGGCAGTTGATCAAGCACCCCTCGCTTGGCCAAGCGGGAGGAGCTCAGGGCTTACTACAGAGAACAGAGAACAGAGAACAGAGAACTTTCTTACCGCTGATTACGCGGATATCGCAGATGATATTGGATATCCTTGTCATGAAGCGATCACCTTCATCCCCGCCTTGTACCTTCCAGCTTGGAAGAACTTATCCCTTAGCGTCATGGCCAATTCTTCTGTCATCACAGATCGTCCAAGGCAACCCGAAGTATCAGGAGGCGTTGCAAGGCGACGAGCGCTTCCAGGCGTTGATGGAGAACTGCGGCTAGAACCTTCAGCAGTCAGTCGCACAGGAACAGAACAAGATGATCGGACTCATCGGCGTCCAGCCAATGAATCTAGCAATGACCGAAGAGGAACGAAAGAAACACCTTCAGCAACTGGGCGGCGCCAGCGCGATCTGGCAGGCGTTGAAGGAGGTGTTGGACGAGGCAACCGAGATGAGTGCGGCTAGTGCAATCAGTGACGGCGTCGACAGCGATGACCGTCACTGGCGTGTCGGTTATGCGCAGGCGGTGACGGATGTGATGGGGACGCTGAACAGGTATCGGAAGGTTTAGTTCACAGTGGTTTCCAGTTCCTTCTTGGTCTTGCCGCCGTGTTTGCGGAGGAGTTCGGCGGTTTCGTTTTTTTGTTGAATGGCCAAATCTAGCGGTGTCTGGTCACCCCCCATCCTTCGCATTCACATCCGCACCAGGATCCAAGTGCTGTTTGACGGCTTTGATGTTTCCCTTTTCGGCAGCATCAAGTAGTGCACGATCTGCTTCTGGATTCCCAACACCACCAGCACCACGGCTGCGATTGTTGTGAGTAGGGGGTGTTTCATTTCAATTCGTCACTCGTCTTGCCGCCGTGTTTGCGGAGGAGGCCAGCTGGTTTCGACGCCGATCTTATGGAGGAAGTCCCGAAAAGAAGAGAGGAGTTTGCCGTTTTCCCAAATCGCCTTTGGCTGTACGGAATTCGCTATCGCTGTCGCAGCCAAATAACCAGCGACCTCACCGATATTCCACTCTATTGGATGGAGGCGATAGCAGCCGTTGGTGATATGTGTTGTGCCAATGTTTTTGCAGGAAGCGATGAGGTTGCTGACTCGCTGGGGA
>JABGZB010000047.1 GCA_018674955.1 Verrucomicrobiota bacterium
CCGCATCGCGTACATTCGCATTTGCTCCGGAAAATTTGAGCGCGACATGATGGTGTATCATTCACGCACCGGAAAGAAGGTGCGCTTGGCCAGTTCGCATCGGTTGTTCGGCAAGGAACGCGAGACGGTGAACGAGGCGTTCCCCGGCGACATCATCGGCTTGGTGGGCCATGCGGACTTCGGCATCGGCGACACACTGAGCACGGACAAGGCGACAAGCTTTCACGAAATCCCGCGCTTCACGCCGGAGAGTTTTTCGTATTTGCACAACAGCGACACAGGCAAGTTCAAGCAGTTCCGGCAGGGGCTGGAGCAGTTGCTGCAGGAGGGCGCGATCCAGTGCCTGAGCCTGAAGGGCAGCACGATCGCCGTGCCGGTGTTGGCGGCGGTGGGGCCGTTGCAGTTTGACGTGGTGCAGTTCCGACTCGAGAGCGAGTACAACGCCGTCTCGCGGCTCGAGCCCGCGCCGTGGCAGGTCATGCGCTGGCTGCCGGCGGAGTTCAGCGAGGAGGAGATGGACAAGCTTTCGCCACCGACCGGCTCACGGTTTGGCTGGGATTCGGAGCGCAACCCGGTGCTGCTTTTCGCAAGTGGCTGGGCCGCAAGTTACTTTGAGCAAAACAACGGCGTACTAAATCTCTCGAAGGTTCCGCCGGACCAAAAGGAATCTTAATCCGCTGCGCCTCGCTTGGCCAAGCGCTACAAATCATCCACGATGTCACAAACATCACGCATCACATTGCTCGACGCCTCCGAACTCAAGGTTCGGTTCAACGACCACGAGGTACTCAAGTCGGCGTCGTTGACAATCCGAGATGACGATCACTTGGGGATGGTCGGGCGCAACGGCTGCGGCAAGTCGACATTTCTTAAAATTCTCGCTGGCATCACGCAAGCTGATGATGGTAAAGTCACTCCGCGCTCCGGCTTGGGGATCGGTTATCTGCCGCAGGGGCTCGAGGCTGCCGACGGCGTCTCCGTGCTCAACACGATCCGCGACGGGGCGGCGCATCAATTCAAGCTGCTCGACGAGTACGAGTCGCTGCCAGCCGACTCGAACCGGCAGACCGAGCTGGAGCAGCAAATCGCCGCCGCCGATGCGTGGAACATCGAGACACGCATCGAGACGGCGATGATGCATTTGAGCACTCCCGCTGCGGACCGGTTGATGGGCACGTTGTCCGGCGGCGAAAAGCGGCGGGTAGCCCTTTGTCGCTCGATCGTCTCCAATCCCGATCTGCTGATTCTCGACGAGCCGACCAATCATCTCGACACCGACTCGATCGAGTGGATGGCGCAGTACCTGAAAAAGTTTCGCGGCGCATTTCTCGTCGCCACGCACGATCGGTATTTCCTCGATGAAATCTGCAACCACATCGTTGAGTTGCAGGCCGGCCGTTTTCACACGCACAAGGGCAACTACTCCGACTACCTCGAGTCGAATCTCGCCCGGATGGAAAACGAGCAAGCAACTGAGTTGAAGCGAAAGCGTTTCCTGCGCCGCGAACTGGACTGGATTCGCCGCGGCCCGAAGGCACGCACGACCAAGGCCAAGTTTCGGGTGGACAAGTTTCACTCAATCAAAAACACGCAAGGTTCGGACAAGGAGTTGTCGATGGATTTGATCATCCCGCCGCCGGGACAGTTGGCCAACCGCGTGGTGGACCTGATCAACGTCAGACTCGAACTGGGCGGCAGGGAGTTGATTGAGCGGTTCGACTTCAAGTTTGAGGCCGGCATGCGCATCGGCATTTGTGGCCGTAACGGCCTGGGTAAAACAAGCCTGCTCAGGATTGTGCTGAACCAGTTGGCCCCGACCGGCGGCAGCCAAAAAACCGGCGTGCTGACCCAGTTCAACTACGTGGATCAGGAACGGGTGCAGCTCGACCCGGAAAAGACGCTGCTGCAGGAGGTCGCCGAAGGCGCGGACACGATCCCGTTCGGCAACGGCAAGCTGGCGATTCGGGCGTACTTGCAGCGGTTCGGATTTGATCCTCGGCGGATCAACATGAAGGTCAAGAGCCTGTCCGGCGGCGAGAAAAGTCGGCTGCTTTTGGCGCGCATTCTCAAGAACGGTGGCAACTTTCTGATCATGGACGAGCCAACCAACGACCTCGATCTGCCGACGCTCCGATTGCTAGAGGAGGCGCTGCTGGCATTCTCCGGCTGCGTGTTGGTGGTGAGTCACGACCGCTATTTTCTCAACCGGGTCTGCACTGGCATCATCGCATTTGAGGGCGACGGACAGGTTGTTTACAACGAGGGCGACTACGAGTATTACCGCGAAAAACTTGCCGAGCGAAAAACGCGCTTGGCCAAGCGATCCGTAGCCACCCAAGCCAAAGCCGACCCAAGCCGCGCAACCGAGGCCAAGCCACGCAAGATGACTTGGAAAGAGAAGAACGAACTCGAGGGCATGGAGGCGGCGATCCTCAAGGCTGAAGAGGCAGTTGCCCGGATCGAGTGCCTGTTCGCCGACCCGGAGTTTCACTCGAAGCACAGTGCGAACACCGGCGAACTGACCAGTGAACTGGAGGCTGCAAAAAAACGGGGTGCCAAGCTTTATGCGCGTTGGGAGGAACTTGAAGCAATTCGGGCCGCCAACGAAAAGCCCTGAGCGTTACTCTTGACTTTAGCCAGCGCACTGTTCGTGGGCCGTTGGATCTTCGGTTGCGATTGGAGAAGTGCACAACTGATTCTTCATCTCCTTGCCCGAGCGGAACTTCACAACTTTGCGCTCAGGGATACTGATATCAACACTTGGATTCTTGGGGTTCCGCCCGACGCGTGACTTGCGAACCTCAATTTTGAACACACCGAAGTTGCGCAACTCCACCGTGCTGCCATCGACCAAGGCATCGCGAATGGCATCAAGCGTCTGGGAAATGACTTCCGCGACTTGAGCCTGATGAAGCTTGATATCCGGCTTGAGCGCGAGTCGCACCCGAGTCGCCAAATCCCGCTTGGTGACGGTGCTTTTTTCATTGTCGGAAGGCTTCATAAGCGGAGGGTTATGCCGATCAATCGCTGAACC
>JABGZB010000385.1 GCA_018674955.1 Verrucomicrobiota bacterium
CGAATACAGTAACTGAATAAGACTAAATCAATTACAAGAAAGGCTTATGTTGCTCCTTTCTAATTTTTAAATAAGCTTTGAAATGAGTTAAAATAAATCTGAAAAAGCAGAAGTTTTTCAATCAAGTAACATTATTGGCGAATTTTATGCCTTAGGCGTGCCCAATAGGCCATGGGGAGAGAGAAAAAAGGGCCTGCATGGACTGTGACAAATTCAAAGCCGCAAAGAACATTCATAAACTGCCGGCTTATGCTGCGATTGATTGCGTGCTATCATGAGATTGAATCGACGGTTTCATTTTCCAGTATTGATTTGCAACACCAGCCGGTAAAGCCCGTTGATAGTAACGCCGAATGACTTCTGGTGAATTTCCCATCAGTTCCGCAAGCGTGTTTACGCCTCTACTTTTATATGTTTCTAGCCAGTTGCTAGCATAAGTATGGCGGACACAATCTACTTTCCAACTATCATAAAGGCCGACCTTTTTGCGGATTCTCCTGAATGCGCGAGTGGATAAACCAATCTGACCACTTCTTTGAGTGCAGAGTTTAAGCCATTCAATGCCGGCAGGATGCAGTTCAGCGTAATGAGTTCTGGTCTTGGACTTTTTGGTGTCTATTCGAACTTGCAACGCTCCATCTTCGAGAACAAGAGACCAATCAATCTCAGACCAACTAAAACGTTCTGCTTCTTTGGGCCGTAAGCCAGCAAATAAGCCGAAAACTAGCCAAGGTAAAACTCTATGCCGACCTGTTTTGTCATTAAAAGCCGCCAACAAGAGTCTTTCGACCTCGTTGTTACTCAGAATTTCAACTTCATGCGATTCTACGTAGGCTTCTATCCCATTGCATGGATTGGTCTTTAACCACTTTCTCTTTGGGTGCATGCACCAGTTAAAGAACTGCTTGAATTTCACTAGGCGGTTTTTCCTCGTGCGCATCGTAGTCGGTTTACCGTCAGGCCGTTTGGCTGATTTGAGGTAATGCTCAATCCTATCCATGGTAACTTGGTTCAACGATTGCCAACCAAAACCGGACTCCTTCGTAAGAATTTTTACAATCTGTTTGAGTTCTCGTTGGCTTTCAAGGGCAAGCGTTTTTCCGCCTTTGCCTCCGAACTGAGCGGTCTTGTCTTGGAACCACTGCTTTGCCGCCTCTGAAACTCGTGGCACATTGTTGCTGTCTTGCATTTCCTTAAGTTGGTTTTCTCGAAAAGAGTGAAAGCCGGCAAATACTTGCTCGAAAGTGAGATTGGTTAGGTTGAACTTTTCTCTGGTTTGTTGCAGTTGAAAATTCAAGCTAAGTAAAAGAGAGAAATTCTCATGCTTGAACTTTGCTCCTTTTTCCCCGAGCTCTCGATAATCATTGGCAAGTTCCTTGGCTTTCCGAAGCGCCTCATCTTTCTTTTGAAAAAAGAAACGTGTCTTGCCAGTCCACCCGTTACCTCTGGCATCCACCAAGTAGCCGAGAGATCCATTCTTTTTCTCTGGTCTGACCTTGGGCCATGATGAGCGCAACAATTTGGAGGGTTTAAGCATCTGTGTCCTCTTTTCTCATTATCCACAAACTTAACATTATGTCAATACATATCTCATAAAACTATAATTGTTTAGTGGAGTATGACTTCCTAACGAGAGAGTCAAAAGTTGACACTATCTGACACTGAAGTCGGAAAGAAATGAGAAGATTAAGGACGAGATTGAAGGGCAACCCTCGAAAAGCCCTGCAAACAGGGGGCGAAAAATGGCACTCCCGAGAGGATTCGAACCTCTGACCTAGTGTTTAGGAAACACCCGCTCTATCCAACTGAGCTACGGGAGCACATGGGCGGTTACTTGCCGCTTGGCCAAACGTAGGTTGCTGCACTTTCACCGTCAAGATTGCCGGCGTCTCATTCGGCCAAGCCTTGGAGCAGGTGGCCGATACCGAATGCAGCCAGGGCGGCGATCCCACCGACGAGCAGCATCTCCAGGCCCGACCCTATCCAGGGGCGGCCGGTGAAGCGGGCCTTGAGGCTACCTAGGGCAAACAGGGTGAGGGCGGTCAGGACGCAGGCCCACGGAAACCCGAAATTTTTCCCGAATTTCCCGAGGTAACCGGTCACGTAGCTGAGCAGCGGCACGAACCCGAACAGCACGAACGAGAGGAACGTGGCCAAGGCGTTGCCGAACGGCGATTGGTCGGACTTGAACAGGCCTAGCTCCTCGACCATCATCACGTCCACCATCGTGTCCCGATTCTTGGCCAGAATTTCGACAATCTGTTTGGCGTCCTCCCCGTCAAGCCCCTTGCCGATGTACAGTTCCACCAACTCGCGTTTTTCGCCGTCGAGGTGGTTGTCGAATTCCCACTCCTCCCGGTCGCGTTCGGACTGATAAAACTCGTCCTCCGCCTTGGTGCTGAGAAAGTCGCCGAACGCCATCGCAAGGCCGTCGGCGATCAGGTTGGCAAACCCCAAAATCAGGACGACCCCCACCGGCAGCGCGGCACCGGCCACGCCCGCGACGACGGCGAACGTGGTGATGATCCCGTCGAGCCCGCCGTAAACTATGCTCTTGATGTATTTGCCACTGTTGCCGCGGTGGGGTTCGTGGCCCGCGTCGTGAGAGCTACGGAGAGACTCAACATCCCGCTTCCGGTAGGCCTCCCGGGCCTTGTCGATGTTTCGCGTCAACATTCCGGCGCGACCCTACCTTGGTTTGGGAGTCCTGGCAACGAACTCCGCTTGGCCAAGCGGAGCGGCGAGCGGATGCAACAGGTGGCTTGCAGACTGAGTGGAAAGGAGTAGTTTGCCGGTGAGTTTTGCGATGAAAAAAGTTTGGATAGCCATTGCTGCGGTTGCGATTATCGCTGGAATTGCCCTGTTGTTTTCCGTCGGCGAACCGGCGGCCACTCCGGCGCCGGAGGAAGAAGTCAGCATCCCCGACGACCGGATCGGCAGCGGCATCCGCTAACGCTTGGTCAAGCGGCATTTCTGTTTCTATTTACCCCTACTTCACCTCCAGCCATTGGCTGGCGCTGTGGCTGTTGAACTCCGGGGCGTACATGCTTTGGATATTCGCGATGCCGGATTGGTAGCGGCCGCGATGGAATACTTTCACCGGATACTCGAACACGTACGTGCCCTTGGGCAGGTAGTCGATGAAGAAATGGCTTGAGGCGTCGCGGGTCGATTCGTAGTAGGCCAAGCCGTCCCGATAACGGTAGCCGGACAGCACATTCACCGGCTCCGTGCCGCTGCCCCGCTGGTCATTCATGTGGACGAATTCCATGTCGCGGTCGGTTCGCAACACCAGCCGCACGACCAGTTCGTCGCCCGGCGCGAGGTCGCTCCCGATTGGCTTGAGCACTTGGCCGGACTTCGTGTTTTCGCGGACGTAAATCTCCTTGGCCAAGCTCAGTGGCGTGGCCTCGTGCGGCGTCACCTTGGCCATGTCCTCGAGGTATTGCCAATGCACGCTGCCCCACGCGACGCCGGGGTCGTGCTTGGTCAACTCCACTTGGCCGAGCGCGGACGTGATCTCGCCGCGGCCGAACTTGTGCTGGTAGAACCCGGTGCCGGCCTCGACCTTCTCCGGCTTCACAGTCTCGCCGCCGAGCGACACCTCGACGAGTCGGGTCGAGGCGAGCAGGTTGTCGCCGCCGAGCAGGATCGAGTACACGGCGTCGGCGGTGGCTTTGGTGGTTTTCCACGCCTGCGTCTGTTTTTGCTTGATGAGCCAGATTTGGCACTCGCGAACGGCGTCCTTGTCGCCGGTGATCTCGTTGAACGCCTCGATCATCATTGCCTGCGTCTCAATTGGCGCGCGGTACCACCACCACGAATGCTCGGTGTCGCGCCAGAACATCCCCAACTCCTCGTTGGTCACGCTGTGCTCGAGTATCGACTTGATCACATCGCCCGGCACCTGCCTATCGCCCAGTCGGTGCAGCGCGATCGCGACATGCGCCTGTGACTGCCGGCTGCCGACCTTCAGCCAATGCTTTTTCGCCTGGCCGACGAAATAGTCGAATGCCTTTTTGTGTGCCTGGCCAACGGGTCGGTCTTTCAGGTAAAAACTGCGGCAGTAGAGGTAGAGCGCGACGGTTGAACTGAGATGGTTGCCGTCGAGCGTCTTGTTCTCGACGATGCGGTCGTAGCGCTTCTTGATCCAGCCGTCGAGCCGGCCAAGCGCCTTGACCGCCTGAACGACCGGCACGCCCTCGACGCCGAGATGACGCAGCCGCGCAAAGCCGGTCGTGACGTAAAGCGTGATGTAGTCGTTACTGCGGCCGCCGGGCATCCACGGCCAGCCGCCGTCGGCGTTTTGGGCGCGGCTAAGCTGCTCAAGCAGGCGCTTGGTCTCGGAGTCGAGCCGGTTTTTGTCGAACAAAATACCGACGTTGCGGCGCGCCTGGCTTTCGTCCTTGGCCTCGCGCACCCACGGCGGCTCGAGCAGCAGAAGGCTTTTGAGCTCCTCGTTTTTCTCGAGCGGACTGTCGAGCGCGTCGGTGCCTTTCCAGAGATCGAACACGCGGCGGATGCGCGGATCGGACTTGGCGATGTGCGCCGCGAGTGTGTTGGCGTAAAGCCGGTTGAACGTCTGCTCGGTGCACTCGTGCGGGTACTCCATCAAATAGGGCAGGGCGAGCACCGCGTACCAAGCGGGATTGGACGCTACTTGCACAGTAAGCGACTGGTGGCGCAGTGTGTCCGACTCGCCGGACGCGATCAATTTGTCGAAGCGAAATTTCCTTGTGCCCTTGTCGCGGATCGGCAGCGGCAGCGACTCGGTGACGAGGATGCGCCGCGAGAGCACCGGCAGATAATTTTCCTCGCCATCCCCTTGGTCGCCTGCCGAGGCAGTCACTTGGTACACCAGCGTCGGTGCGCCGTCCGGCACGGTGAGTCGCCATGAAAAATTCCGCGACTCGCCGGCGGGGATGGCAAACTTCTGTTCGGGTGACGTGTTGCCGAGCAGCGCGTTGGCGGATGCCTCGGTTTCGGCGTTTTGCAGGTTAAGTTTCACGCTGCCGACGCGCTTGGTTTCGCCGGTGTTGATGACGCGTGTGGTGAACTCCAGCGCATCGCCTTCGCGGAGGAACCGTGGCGGGTTTGGTCGCACCATCAGGTCGAGCGACGTCACCGCCTTGCCGTCCAGATAGCCGGAGCGGGTGTTGGCATCGTGCGCAAAGGCCATCAGTTTCCACTTGGTGAGCGCCTCAGGCATGGTGAAGCTCAATTTCACCTCGCCGGCTTCACTTGAGATCAGGTGCGGAAAAAAGAAGGCAGTCTCGTTGAGGTTTTTGCGGATAGGCATAACAGTTGAATCAGGCTTTGGGATGCCAACTGGGGTATTATCCACTTTTGCCAATGCTCCAGCACCATCTTCAAGAGCCTTAAAAGAAGCTTTCTTTTGGACTTGAACAGCGGACTCCATTGCAGAATCGCCTTCAGCAACCGGGCTGCCAGGGGCGCTGAAGAAGGCATTACTCCGATTCATTTCCATTCCCAATCGACCACCTCTGGCACGTATTCGATTGGAGTACCACCGAGTGATCTCGGCGGGGAATGCCCGGTAGAGATACGATGGTATGTTGACTGTTTTGCGCCCCCAACTGCCTAGTAGACTGCCGA
Source organism: Verrucomicrobiota bacterium (assembly GCA_018674955.1). Classification (GTDB taxonomy): domain Bacteria; phylum Verrucomicrobiota; class Verrucomicrobiia; order Limisphaerales; family UBA1096; genus UBA1096. The sequence goes on from JABGZB010000385.1 coordinate 5,617, forward strand.
GGCTGTGGCCGTTGTTGGCAAAAGTGGAATGGGCGCTCGAGTAGTCGTGGCGGTAGATGCCGAACTGCCGTTGCCAATGGTGTGGCGCGAAGGCGTCGAGCGAGGCGTCGTACAGCGTAGCTACCATTTCGGCGACCGCGTGCTCGGCATCGCGGCCGGTGATCGTCGCCGTCCAAGTTTCCGCCTGTCCCGGGCGGAGCTTGGAGACGAAGCGCTCCCACTTCACGTTGAGCTTCATGTTCGACCACGGCACGGTGACATGATGCGTACGTTGCAGCATCCGGTTCTCGCGAACCTGCGTCACGTGAACGCTAAACCCGCCACGCATTTCCCCGGTCACCGGCACCTCGAGCAGTCGCTGCGTGCGGCCGGGCGCGGTCCAGAATCGTTGCGTGATCTTGTGGCGATGCTCGACCTCGATGCACGCGCGGCCCGCGTCGTAGCCGGTTCCCCAAAGTAGCCGAAATGTCTCGCCCGGCTCGAGGCTGTTTTGCTCGACTGCCACCAACTGCGGCAGGCGAATGGCCAAGCGCTTGGCCGCCGGGTCGAGCACCTGCAGCGAGTGGATCGCCTTGACCGTTTTGCCGAGTCGATCCGTAGTCTCGAAGACCGCGCGATATACGCCGACCGGGAGTTTCGCCTCGACCTTGGCCAAGCCTTTGGCGTCGGTCTCGACGTCGTGCGTGGAGACTACTTGGCCAAGCGGCCACGTCTCCGGGTTGGCGCCATCGACCCCCGGCTTGGCTGTGCGGATCTGACTTGCTCGCTTGACCGTTTCCGGCTGCTCGAGCGCGTGGACGGTCAACGTGCCCTTGGCCGACTCCGGCACGCCGGCGAGTGACTGGGTCGTGATGCTGAACGCCACCGGCTTGGCCGCCGTCTGCCACGCGTCGGCCGTCATCGTCGCCTGCAGGGTGGTGTAGCCGACCGGCACATTCGTGGTGTCACTGCGCGTCTCGCCGCTGCCGTCGGTCACGTCGGCGGCGATGCGGTAAACGAAAGTTGGCTCGCTCTCCTCCGGCACGGCGGCGTCCGGGATGGCGTCGAACAGGATGACAAACGAACCGTCAGACTTGGTCTCGAACGTCCCGTGGGCGATCTGCCGTTGCTGCGAGCGAATCGGGCCGCCGCGCCAGTAATGCCAGCGCCACCAGACCGGCCAGCGCGCCTGCCGCGTGACGCTGAATTTGCCCTTGGCCGAGCCGATCGGCGCGCCGGTGTAGTCGGTCGCCTTGCCGTTGAGTTGGACGGTCTCGCCGAGCTTGGGCGACTGCTCCGGCTTGCCCAACTCGACGAGGAACTTGGGCCGCTTGTATTCCTCCACACGGAAGTTGCCCTGCCCATGCGGCGCCTTGGCGGTCGCGATTCGGTAGTGGCCTGTGAGCCGGTTCCTGGGCGCGGTGAAGCTGCCGGAGAACGATCCGTAGCCGTTGGTCTTCACGTCGAGTCGCTCGACTTCCTCGTTATTCGGGTCGCGCAAGACGACCTTCATGCTGCGGCCCGGGATGACTTTGTAATCGTCCCTGGCTTGTTTCCACGCGAGGGCGATGCCCTTAAATTGAACCGTCTGGCCGGGCCGATAGATCGCGCGGTCGGTGAAAAACATCACCGATTCCCGGGGCTTGGATTCGTTAATCTGGCCGCCCCAATAATTGTTTCGTCCGGTCGTCCCGACCTGCCGCCCGTTGTGTTGCACGAGGAAAAATCCATAATACTGGTTTTTGGATTTTTGAAAACTGAACATCCCTGACTCATCCGTGGCGTCCGTTTTTTTCACGTATTTGCCTCGGTTATCCCGCAGCCATGCGTTCACTTGAGCACCGGCGATCGGTTCGCCGGAGTTGCCCTTGACGACAAAGCCCTCGAGCCGGTTCGCCCGCGACCGGATCACCAACCCCAAGTCGCTGATCCAAACGGTCGAGTAGTTCGTGCGATTGTTCTTCTCGGAAAACGTGGCCTCCGCGCTGGAGATGAGAAAATAAAATCCCGGCTTCACGTCGCTGGGCACGGTGAAATGCCCCGTGCGTTGCTTGTAGTCGGCTGTTGGTGGCAGGTCGTGCCGCCACGACTTGAGTGGCTCGCGCTTGAGTAATGCCCGCCGATCCTCCAGTCGCGAAAGGCGAAACTGTTTTTCGCGTAGTTTATTCCAGTCGGCTGGCACGAGCCGGAAGTGCGCCTTGGTGATGTTGCGGTACGTGACGGCAAGCTCCGGCCACGGCGCGTTCCAGACCGACTCGGTGGCGACAGAAATCGACTTGGCCTCAATCTGCGCAACGAGGTTGTGGCAATGGTTTCCGCCCCGGGATTTGGGAAACGAATCGCGCCCGGCGATCGCCACGCGGCGTGCCTCCACGGAGTCGCCGTCGGCGTGCAGCGTCTGCGCCCAGTGATACCGCGCCCAAGCGGAGAGTGGCCCCGGTTCGCGCTCGACCAGCGACTGCATCGCCTCGACGAAACGATCGTTCGCGCTGTCACCGGTGGCGATGCGTTTGCCGTGCAGCAACCGCAGGATGTCGGCGTCGATAAGTGCCGACGAGTCGGCGTCGTCCAGGTGAAACCGCAGCACGTCCTGATACAACCGAACGGCCTTGAACTGGGGCGACTCTGTGTCGGTCGTCTGCGGCTGCCATGCGAGAAACTTGTCCAGCGGGCCAAGCAGCGGGTCGCTTGCTCTCACTTCAAACGCATCTTCCGGCTTAGCCTCCGCGAACTCGCCGGACGAGTAAAAGCCAAGCGCCTCGTGCGCGATGAAGTCGTACAGCGTCGGCCGGTAATGCTCCGGCAGCGTCGGCTTGGTCAGCAGGTCGCCAAAGTCGGTGGTGGGGATTGTCTTGAGCCGTCCATCGGCGAGGGCATTGGTGAAGTGCAGATCGATCTCTCGGTAAAGCCTCGGAAGATCCCACGTCGTGAAATCGTCGCCGAGCGGCTGTGCGGTGGCAGTTCGTTGCAGGAAGCGATAGCGGTTCGCGCGGAAGTATTGCCAGTACCAGTGGCCAAGAATGGTCTGCAGCAGCGGCTTGGCCTCGTCGGGGGTCTTCTCGAGTTCGGCCTGCAGGCGAGTGATCTTCTCCTCCGGCTTGTTGCCCTGCACCGCGCCTTCGTGCGTGATGCGCTTGGCCAGAGCCTTGATCGCCTCGGCGTGCCGGCCGTCCCGCAGTGCCGAGTCGTAAATCAGTTGCAGCTTGGCCGCCGCCGTCTTGGGCAGCCCCTTTTTCTCCGTGGCAGCGACCTGTTTCCACAGCGCCTCGCGATTGGCCGGTTGCGCCTGCGCGAACACCAGCCCGGCCCCCAACGCCAAAAAAGTACCCAGTAATCTCATCGTCCGTGACCCAACAGTAACACGACGCGCTTTCGACCGAAATCTTAGGGATTAATTTGCCGCTTAGCCAAGCAGGAGTTGCGATTTGTTTTGTTTGTCTGGCTGTCAGGAGATAATTTGCCGGCACACAATATGAAACTTGGGTGTTATTTCCTGTTTTGCTTGTCGGTATTTGGCCTCAACGGCGTCGGCGTAGAACTGGGACAGGGAACATTCTGTGCCGTTCAAGATCCCACTAAGCTTGGCTTTGATCCCGCCAAGCTGAATGCCATCCATAAACTGCAAAAAAAATTCATTGCCGATGAAGTGTGCCTTTCCAACATCGCGCTTGTGGCCATTGATGGCAAAGTGGTTTACCATCGTGCGGCCGCTTCAGAGTTTCCCGGTGATCGGCCGATCACGGAAAAAACCGTGTTCCCCATTTGGTCAATGTCCAAGCCGATCACCAGCGTGGCTGCAATGATTCTTCATGAGCGAGGCGCATTCAAACTGGACGACCCTGTTTCAAGGATTATTCCACAGTTGGCGAAATTGAGCGTCAAGGCTGGAGGTGGCAAAACCGAGCCGTTGAAAAAACAAATTACCTATCGTGATCTGCTACGGCACTCCTCCGGTATTGCCGGTTACGATGGTTCATTCGATCAGCAGGGCACTTGGAAAGAGGTCATGGAACTCGACAGCCTGGTGGAGTTGATCGATCTGCTGGAGGTCAAGCCCATCGACCATCAGCCCGGTAAAAAGCATACCTATGGGCTTAGCACCGCCGTGATGGGGCGGGCAATCGAGATTCTGTCCGGTCAATCGTTCGACAAGTTTTTAGAGAAGGAAATCTTCAAGCCGCTTGGCATGAAGCACACCCGTTTTTATCTTACAGAGAAGGACCGTGCCCGCTTTCAACCATTGTTTGTGAAACTCAAAGGCATGTTTCGCCCCGGAACACCGGCCGAGGATGAGCTTTATTATGCCCCCAAAAGCTCCCTCTTTCTTGGAGGTGAAGGACTCGTTTCGACGCTCGGGGACTATGGACGTTTCTGCCAGATGCTGGTCGATCGCGGGAAGGCGCCCAACGGCAAAAAGATCATATTGCCCAAGACACTCGACCTAATGCTAAGCGATCAACTGGAGGGTATACCCGGCTATGGAGATGCCCGCAAAGGTTATGCCTTTGGGCTCGGATTTTACTTCTTGGAAGACACAAAAAAAGAGGGGCAAAATTCGCCCAACGGCATTTTTGGCTGGGGTGGATACCATACCACTCATTTTTGGATCGATCCCAAGAACAAACTTTATGCCGTCTTCATGGCCCGACTTTATCCCTACAATGGCAAGACCCAGACCGAGTTTCGGAAGGCTGTGTATGAGGCGCTTAAGTAATAGATTTATATCCCGCTTAATAATCCCGTTGTGAAAAACAAAGAGGCCATCGCCAATCCTGAAAGACTCGAACTGTTTCGGAATCTTGAGGCTCTGACGTTGTGAGTATGTGGCTCCACTTTTTACGGTTTGCTTACATCAAGACCCTGGGCCGGTTTTGAAGTTAAACTGGCAGCACATTCATGGAACCTGAAGAGCCTAAGATTGATTGGTTTATTTTTACTACAACGGGAATTGTGATTGCCGTTGTCACGCTATTGTTGCTTCTAGCCCCACAGGCCAGCCAAGAGGCAATCACAAGGACATTCTCTTTTATTACGGGCAAAACCGGTTTGCTCTACATCTGGTTCGGCATCGGCGTAATGTTTTTTCTGCTGCTCGTTGCACTTGGACCATTCGGACCCATCACGCTTGGACCATCAAATGAGCGCCCTGAACATTCAACATTAAGCTGGATAGCCATGTTGTTTTCGACAGGTATTGGCACTGCGATACTTTACTGGGGTACGATTGAGTGGGTTGAGTACTATAAGAACCCTCCCTTTGAGATGGAACCACGCTCGGAGGAAGCGTTGAAGTGGTCAACCTCATACGGAATGTTTCACTGGGGTATCATCGGTTGGTCACTCTATTGCCTGCCGTCGGTCTGTCTTGGTTACGCGTATCATGTTCGAAATGAATCATCATTGAACCTTTCTTCTGCGTGTCGACCGGTTTTGCGTGGCAGCACCCGGAAAGTACCTGGCAGAGTCATTGATATTCTGTTCATGGTTGGCCTTCTGGGCTCGGCAACAACAGGCATCGGTCTGACCACACCGTTGATCACCGAATCGTTTGGTGCGTTTTTCGGCGTGGAACAATCGTTCGGACTCACCCTTGGCGCTGTTGCCTTGGTGGTGGCAATAATCGCGCTGAGTGTCTACGTCGGTTTGGAGCGGGGCATCAAGCAGTTGTCGAATATAAATATCGTTCTGATATTCATGCTCATGGGGATGATTGTTGCCTGGGGTCCGGCGAAATACATTGCGAGGCAAGGTCTTGATAGTCTGCTTTTCATGATGACCCATTTGCCGGAAATGAGTGGTGTGGGTTATCCTGCACAAAACAAAGTGTTCACCGAAAAGTGGACAGTTTTTTATTGGGCATGGTGGCTGTCCCTCGGGCCATTTGTGGGAATGTTCATCTGCAAGATTTCACGCGGCCGAACATTGCGCCAATTGATCCTGGGGGTTTTGTTTTTTGGGACGCTTGGCTGCACCATCTGCTTCATGATTCTTGGCGGCTACTCGCTATACCTTGAG
>JABGZB010000386.1 GCA_018674955.1 Verrucomicrobiota bacterium
CTACTTCTCGCTTGGCCAACTGCCGGTCACGCTCATGCCGGAGATGAGCTACCCCACCCTCACCGTGCGCACCGAGTACCCCGGCGCCGCGCCGGAGGAGGTCGAGAACGACATCAGCCGCCCGATCGAGGAGGCGCTTGGCGTCGTCGGCGGGCTCAACGAGATCAGCAGCATCAGCCGGGCCGGCGTGAGCGACGTCATTTTGGAGTTCGTCTGGGGCACGTCGATGGTCGATGCCATCCAAAACACCCTCGAGAAACTCGACCTCGTTTACCTGCCACGCGAGGCGGAGAAGCCGCTGCTCCTGCACTACGACCCGTCGCTTGACCCGGTGATGGAGCTGAGCCTGTCCGGCTCCAGCAGCAGCACAAAGTACCACGGCGACGAGGGCTTGCGGCGACTGCGGCGTATCGCCGAACTGCAGGTCAAGCGGCTCATCGAGCCGATCAAGGGCGTCGCGGCGGCGCGTGTCCGAGGCGGGCTTGAGGAGGAAATTCACGTGTTGATCGACGAGGACAAGCTGCAGCGGGTGAACCTCTCGATTGGCCAAGTGCTCAGCCGGTTGCGCGCGGAAAACATCAACGCCGCCGGCGGCCGCATCCGGGAGGGCGGCGCGGAATACATGATCCGCACCATCAACGAGTACCAGACGCTCGAGGAGATCGCTGACACGATTGTCTTCCGTCGTGAGGGCCGCGAGATCCGCGTGAAAGACCTTGGCCAAGTGATTCATGGGCAGCGCGACCGGGAGATGCTCACTCACACCGACGGCGCGGAGAGTGTGCAGATCGATATTTACAAGGAAGCCGACGCAAACATGGTCGCCGTGGCCAAGCGCGTCATCGCACTCGTCGGCGAGGTGCCCACCTCAAGCAAGAAAAAGGATGATAAAACGAAAAGTCCGCGCGAGTTGCAGCGCGAAAAGATGAAAAAACTTTTTCGAGGCCCAACGCTTGCCGGCAAGTTGTTCAACGAGGAACAAGCCAAGCTGCGCGTGGTCGCCGACCGCTCTGTCTTCATCGACAACAGTATCAAAGAGGTGGTCAACACCGCAATCGTGGGGGGTATTCTTGCCGTAATCGTGTTGCTGCTGTTTTTGCGCGACATCCGCACGACGGCGATCATTGCGCTGAGCATCCCAATCTCGATCTTTGTAACGTTCGCGCCGCTGAATCTCCTCAATGTGTCACTCAACATCATGTCTCTAGGAGGCCTGGCGATGGGAATCGGCATGTTGGTGGACTCGTCGATCGTGGTGCTCGAGTCCATCTACCGCTGTCGCGAGGAAGGTGACTCGACCCGCAACGCCGCCATCCGCGGAACAACGGAGGTGCGTGGTGCGGTGATCGCGTCGACGCTGACGTCGATCTGCGTCTTTTTCCCAATGGTATTTGTCGAGGGGCTCGCCGGACAGGTGTTCAGCGACCTTGGTCTGACGGTAGTCACGTCGCTCATCGCCGCGCTGATCGTGGCGGTGTTGTTCATCCCGATGCTCGCCAGCCGCACTGGGTTCAAGCTGCAGACGGGTGCCGGCATGGTGTCGCACGCACTTGGCTCGCTTGAGGGGCGCATCAGCCTCGCCGTGCTTTGGCGAGGCATCCTGCTCCCGATCGGCGCGCTGCTCACGCTGATGGTCGGGGCCAAGCTCGGCTACACTTACTGGTCAATGCAGGATGTGGACGACCCGGATATCCTAGAGAAAATTTCCTATGGTGCGTCCGCGATGGCGGTGGTTGGTGTGTGGATGAGTGTTTGCGCTTGGCCGATGTTCGTCGCCTTGGCCAAGCGGCTGCACGATCGAGGCAAATCTGCGTGGTGGTTACTCACCCTTTTCCCGTTCTTCGAGGGATTGTTCCTGCCGGGAGGCGCGGGTGAGAACCGCTTCGGCCCAAGCGCACAAAACAACCCGCGCTTGGCCAAGCTGTGGGGTTCGTTCCGCGCCTTCGACGAGAGCCGCAAACGCAGCGGACAGACGTTCCTATTCACGGCACCCTACTTTGCGCTGCGCCTGGCTATCTCATTCCTGCTGGAGGTGATTGGGCTGTCGTTGGTTTGGACCACTCGGGTCTTGGCCGGCGCCGCCCTGTTCGGCTACCAGATTTTGCTCAAGATCGGCGCGCAGTTTGCGAGGCTGTTTGCAAAGCTTGGCGGCAGGAAAACCGTCGACAGTGCGGACGCCGATTCGGGGATTTATTCGAAGCTCATTCGCTGGGCGTTGGCCAGTCCGGGCATGATGGTTGCGTTGATCGTCGGCTGTTTCGCGCTCACTTGGTGGGTAGGCAAACAGCTCGAGACCGAGTTGCTGCCGGAGGTGCATCAGAGCGAGTTTACTTTTGAGGCTGCCCTGCCCGTCGGCACGCCGCTGAACCAAACGATCGCCATTCTTGACGGCGTCGAAAAAAGTATTTTGAAAAATAAAGAGGCGTTCGGCATCGATACACTGCTGGTGATGTACGGCTTCGATACGACCAACATGAAACGCTCGGACGAGGGCGAGCACTCGGCGCGGTTCAAGGTGCTGCTCAAGCCAAGCAGCAAACCGAGGGAGGCCGAGGAGCGGGTCATCGGCAAGTTGCGCGCGATGTTCGGCGAGGTACCGGACGTGACCACGCGCGTGACCCGGCCGGTGCTGTTCAGCTCGAAGAAGCCGGTGGTCATCCAGATTAACGGCGACGATTTGCCTGAGCTGAAGCGGTACTCCGACGAGGCGACCGCGCTGCTCTCGAGGGAGCCGGCGCTGGCCGACGTCGAGCCGACACTTCGCAGCGGCGCGCCGGAAGTGCAGATCACCTACGACCGGCAGCAGATCATCCGCCACGGGCTGAACCTCAGCACGGTCGCCAACCAGGTGCGCGACATGGTCAAGGGAGCCGAGGCCACGCGGTTCAACCGGCGCGACCGGCGCGTGCCGATCGTCGTGCGCTTGGCCGAGAAGGATCGCGGACAGGTCGCCGACGTCGGCAAGCTCACGATCAACCCCGGCGGCGACACGCCGATCCCGCTCAACTCGATCGCCAAGCTGACGGTCGGCGAGGGGCCAAGCGAGATCCGGCGCATCGACGGCAAGCGGGTCGCGCTAGTGCAGGCAAACATCGGCGCCGGGTCGCTTGGCACGGCGGTCGATGCCGCAAACCAAGCACTTGACCAAGGGATCGAATGGCCAGGGTACATGGGCTTTTTGATCACCGGGCAAAACGAGGAATGGAAGCGCAGCCGCACAAGCCTCTACCTCGCACTTGGCCTGAGCCTGTTCTTGGTTTACGTGATCATGGCGTCGCAGTTTGAGTCGCTCGTGCAGCCGTTCATCATCATGTTCACCATCCCGATGGCGTTCGTCGGCACGGTGCTGGGGCTGAAAATGCTTGGCATCAATTTATCGGTGGTGGTGTTCCTCGGCATGATCATGCTCGCCGGTATCGTCGTCAATAACGCCATCGTGCTGGTGGACTATGCCAACACGCTTCGCGGCCGAGGCATGGCCCTGCGTGAGGCGATCATCCAGGCCGGTTGCGTGCGACTGCGCCCGATTTTGATGACCACTGCCACGACCGTACTGGGCCTATTGCCGATGGCGCTTGGCCTCGGGGACGGCGCAGAAATCCGAACGCCAATGGCGGTCGCCGTCATCAGCGGGTTGCTGACCTCCACCGTGCTCACGCTGCTAGTCATCCCAACGATCTATTATTTGTTCGGCCTCGCGGGAGAGCGCCTTTTCCAGACCAGAGAGAAGTAACCATGAAGACAAACAATCTGGCGACCAAACTCACGCGGTTGTCCATTGGCCGGAAGGTCACTGTGTTTGTCCTGTTTTTGAGCATCCTCGCGGTGGGTCTCATCGCCACCGGCCGCCTCCCGCTGGAAATGTACCCCAAGGGCATGGAGGGGCACGGGATGGAGATCCGCACGGCATGGCGCTCGGGCGTCGCGCAGGAGTCGATGGAAAAACTGGGGCTCCCGATGGAGGAGGAGTTGAGCACCGTCCGCGGCATCGACTCGATGCACACGACCTGCTCGCAGACGTCGGCCCGCGTACGCCTGAGATTCAAGCGGGGCACGGACATGGACGTGGCCTATCGCGAGGTGCGCGACCGGATGGAGCGGGCCTCGCTGCGGTTTCCCGAGGGCGTGGATGACTACCGGATCAGCAAACACGATGGGGTGATGTCCACCATTTGCAGGCTGGTCATCGGGTATAGTGAGGATTCCGACCACTACGCCGTTATAGAGAAAAACGTCATCCGCCCGCTTCAGCGCATCGACGGCGTGGCCGATGTGGATTTAAGGATACGGCAGAAGGAGATTCAGATTGAAGTCGATAAAGACCGAGCGGAGGCGTACGGATTGAGCATCCACCGGCTCTCGCGACGGTTGCGAGGGGATAATTTCACGCTGGCCAGCGGCACCGTGCGCGACGGCGGCAGGAAATATCTCCTCAAGTCGTCCAGCACATTTCACACGATGGAGGAACTGCGGACCATCCCCCTGACAGACACGGTCAACCTCAGCGATGTTGCGACGTTGAAATATGAGGTGGACGATCCCCATCACCACACCGAGCGGTGGAACGGGCAGGCATCGGCGACAGTCTCGATCCGAAAGGAAAGCGAAGCTAACACGGTGGAGGTGAGCGACCAGGTCGCCGCGACCGTGAGACAGATCCAGCAGAACCCGGCGCTGGCCGGTTATCAGGTTAAGCTCTACCGAAACCAAGGCGGGATCATCCGGGTTCGCCTCAACAGCCTCCTCAACAACGGGATGCTCGGTGCGCTGCTGGCCGCAGTGGTTCTCTATTTTTTCCTCCGCCAATTCCGGTTGACGCTGATCATCGCCATGGCCATTCCGTTGTGCCTGCTCATCTCGACGACCATGATGTTTTTCGCCGACGAAAGCCTCAACACGCAGACCATTCTCGGGCTGGTCATCTGTGTCGGGTTGCTGGTGGACAACTCGGTCGTGGTCGCGGAAAATATTCAGCGCCATTACATGGACGGGCTGTCCCGGCGCGACGCCTGCCTCAAGGGGGTCGGCGAGATCGGCCTCGCCGTGACGACGGCCACCCTTACCACCGTCATCGTTTTTCTCCCGTCCCTGCTCATCGATGGCGAGATGCGCTTCATGCTTTACCGCCTGGCCTTGCCGGTGGTTTCCGCGCTGCTGGCCTCGCTTGGTATCGCGCTTGTGTTCATCCCCCTCTGCGTTTACATAACGCTCCCCCCAGCGACAACCGCGCCGCGCCGCTTGGCCAAGCCGGGACGCGCCGTCATCGACACGTGCCTCGCCTTTCGTGCCAACACAAAAAAGTGCCTCGCTTTTCTTTACGAAAACACGTTTGCGAGATTCAACCAGTGGTACAACCGGGCGCTTGGCCATTTCCTGAAACGCCGGATCGACTTGGCCTTCATTTTAATTGTCCTTCTGTCGGTCACCTACTTTTACGGTTTCAAGCAAGTCGATTTCTCCGGCTCCCGCGAAGAGCAGATCGAGGAGTTTCACATGTCCTTCCGGTTCCCGGATCAATACACGCTTGAGGATCGGGATGCCTATTTCGGGACGGTGGAAAACATTGTGGAAACCAACAAGGTGGAGTTCGGGATCAGCAGTTATTCGATTCGCTACTCCAAGCACTCGGGTGAGTTTGAGGGAAACTTCAGCCCAAGCCGTTCCAGCCAAATCCCACGGGGGGAGGTCGTTGAGAAACTATACAGTTTATTCCCGGAAATCCCGGGGTTGCGGGTGTATTACAGCGGCCAGGATCGGGGCGAGGAGCGCAACGACAGGAGGTCGGTCTATTACGTGCGCCTGGTGGGCGACGATCCCCAACTGCTTGAGTCCGTCGGGGAGGATCTCAAGCCGGCCTTCGAGTCGCTGCCGGGCGTGGTGTCGCTGGAGGACAAGGATTCCGACGATGCGCCCAACGAGTTGGCCCTGGTTGTTGACCGAGAACTCGCCAGCTCCATCGGCGTCAGCCCGGACGCCATCGTCGGCGTGGTCAGTACTGCGTTGCGTGGCAGATCCCTGCCCAAGTTCAACAGCAACGGACGACAGATCCCGGTGCGCATGCGCTTCAGCGAGGAGAATCGGGCCGAGCTGGATGACTTGAACAACTTCCTCGTGCGAACCGATGACGGCCGCTACAGCTCCATCGGGTCGGTCACCAAGCCGACCATGCTAAAGAGCGAGACCTACATCAGGCGCAACAATAAAAAAGTCAGCTACACGATCGGCATGAAGCTCAAGGCCGGCGAGGAGCGGTCAGCCCGGCGGGCCATCGAGAATGCCCGGCGCAACATCGACCTGCCGGAGGGCGTTTCTTTCAGCGAAATCAAGATGACTTTCAACGACGGCGAGATCACCAGCAGCCTTGTCGCGATGGCGCTCTCGATCGTGTTCATCTACATGCTCATCGCGTTCTTGTTCGAGAGCATGCTGATGCCGCTCTCCATCGTACTCACCATCCCGCTGGCGGCGATCGGTGCGGTGTGGGCTCATTACTTCACCGGCACAAGCATGGACGAGATGAGCATCATTGGCGGCATCCTGCTGATCGGCGTGGTGGTGAACAACGGCATCGTGCTCGTCGATTACATCAACCGGCTTCGCCACACCGGCATGAGGCGCGCCAAGGCGCTGCTGCTCGCGACCCGGCATCGATTCCGGCCGATCGTCATGACCGCCCTGACGACCATCTTCGGCATGATCCCGCTGACGCTGGCTTCCTCCAGCGAGTTGGGGATGAGCTTCAAGAGTTTCGGCTACATGATCATTGGTGGGATGACCTCCGCGACGCTGTTCACCCTCCTGGCTGTGCCTATTTTTTACACGTTGATCGATGACGCACGGCAGGCGTTGCAAAACACCCTGGCCAGCGTCCTCGATCGCTCGCCCAAACCAAGCTTGGCCAAAGAGTAACTTTTGCCGCTTGGCCAATGTGCCCATCCGGGAGACTTCCAAACGCTGTCAATATTGACACGTTCATGACTTGGTTACACCTTCCCTCCCTAGCTGCCTGTTCAAGCGGCAAACAAATGGAATCCAACGCACTAGCGACCAAAATCACCCGATTTTCACTAAAGCGGAAAGTCACCATCTTTGTTCTTTTTCTAACTATTCTGGCGGTCGGATTTATTGCAACCAATCGCCTTCCCCTTGAGATGGAGCCCAAGGGATCAGAGGGCCATGGGATTTATGTGAGAACATCATGGCGATCCGGAGTTCCTCAAGAATCCTTGGAAAAAATCGGAATTCCAATGGAAGAGGAGCTAAGCACTGTGCGAGGCTTGGACTCAATGTCAACGCGGTGCAGCACAAGTTCTGCCTCGGTGGATTTGAAATTCAAGCAGGGGACAGACATGGATGTAGCCTATAGAGAAGTGCGTGATCGTATGGAACGAGCCAGGATGCGCTTCCCAGAGGGCACAGAAAAACCTCGGATCTATAAACGGGACTCATGGTCAGACCCAATCGTTAGAATGACAATTGGATCGGATCAGCATGTCCCAGATTATGATTTAATCAACAAATACCTCATTATCCCACTTATGCGAATCGATGGAGTTGCAGATGTGGAATTTCACATAGAGCAAAAGGAAATAATGATCGAAGTTGATAAAGACCGTGCGGAAGCCCATGGATTGAACATACGAAGACTATCTAACCGCTTGCGAGGCGATAACTTCACTTTGGCCAGCGGCTCTGTAGTTGATGGCGGTAAAAAATATATCCTCAAATCCTCTAGCTCGTTTCATACCTTTGACGA
>JABGZB010000387.1 GCA_018674955.1 Verrucomicrobiota bacterium
CGGCACGATGATGGTGGCTTTGGGTTGCCCGTCGTCATCTTTTCCTGAACCAACAAAAAATCCTTTAATTGACGTTGCTGTGTCGCTGATTTCACCAGACTCGGCCGCCTTGTACTTGGCTATGGCCTCCTCTTTGGTTATTTCTCCAGCTTTTACCGCAGCCTTGAGCTTAGCGCCGAGTTCCTCGAGGTAGGTTGAATCTTCTGCGATGGCACTTGAGGTCAACGCAATGATGCCTGAGAAAATCAGGCCTGATAGAAGTTTGCTTTGCTTCATGATGTAAATTTGTTTTCTGTTACTTTTTTCTTTTGGCGCCTTGCCTTTGATCGTCAATCCCCAGGATTTCCTCGGATAATCGTTGGTTGATTATTTACTTCGGCACCGGGATTTCCACCCCGTGATTCTCGCCTGACCTGTTCGTTGATTTTTCGAAAGGAATCATGCATCGAATCGTATGCTTTTTCGTCATCAAATCCTCTTCCTTGGATTTTTGCTTCCACTCTACCGGAATATATTTCATTCGCCCATGTCATGATGTCGTCATCGCCGAGTTGAATCGTGTCCATCAGGGCCAATCGAGACTGCAGAACGGTCGCTTGTTCGTTTTTGTCCATGTTGGTAAGGTCTTCGGCATTGTCCATGGAACGGATCGTCTCCATCTTGACATCAAGAGAGTATTGGTCGCTTGTCATGATGTCTTGGAACAATGAGTCAGCCTGGACATCGTTTTTACCGACTCCCTGCACAGCTACTCTAGCCATTTCCCTCATATCACTTTCTCTGAGCTGCCCGCTTTGCATTGCTTGAACAACTGCGTCGGTAGCGCTTCCGTCGCCGATCTTTTCAAAATATCTCAGCACGGATCGATCTATTCTTCCCTCTTCATTGATGAGCTGCCCCTGAGCTGTTTGGACGAAGGTTTTGTCGCCATACATTTCCAGCACCATGAACAGGTACTGTCTTGAGGCAGCATCAAACTTGTTGCCGTTAGCCACATCGATCGGTTCGCCCAAAAGCTCGTGCGCGGCACCTAGAGCTTCGTCACGGTAGGCATCCTTGCCAATCCATTTCTGTAACTTCTTTGCAGTATAGGCAATTTCAAAACCGCGGCCCGTGCTGGAAAGCACTTCTGCCAGAGCCTCCTCAGCTTTTTTCCCGCCAACTTCTGCCAGAATATCAATCAGGCCAATCCGAAGGGAAGGCGTTTGCTCAAAATCGAGGGGGCCATGAACCATGCGAGTGCGCCAGTATTCAAGTTCATTTGATTCATCTTTAGGTGATTTTGGTGCCGAAAAATCAACATCTTCCATCCTGTTGAGGAACTCACGGATATGGGGCACGGCGACTTCACCCTGCTGCGACAGGTTCTCGAAGAGAAAGTTAATGCGGCGCAAAATTCTACTGCGATTTCCGGAAGTTAATTTGATCTCCATTAACTCGTCTAGAATGTCGGTTGCGGATAGTCCCCCGGAAACATCCTGCGCATCTCTGTTGTTGAGTTCCAAGCGGAGGTTGTCGATGTGCGACTGAGTGCTGGCAAGTTTGGATTTCAGCGACGCGGCCTGCTTTTTGAGCGCCTCGATTTGGTTAGCCTCAGTGGAGGCTTCATCGATGAGGGCTTTACCACAGCCAACGAAAAGGATGGCGGGTACGATGATCGTTCCAATAAAACAATTTCTTAGATTGAAAGTTCTTTTCATTTACGTTCTTCCCGCTTGAGGTCACCCTGGGCGCTACCTCCATCTACCCCTTTTATTTCTCGCCAGGCTTGGCTGTATTCATCTCTTGATATCTTGCCGGACTTAACTGCTTCTTTCAGCTCACTGTTCAGTTGTTTATAGACCTTCGCGCTCTTGTCGTTCCCCTTAGGTTTGGCGGCCTTTTTTTCTGCTTTTTTGCGTTCGATGGCTGCTTTAATCTCAGCCGCTCTTCTGGCAGCGTCACTTGATGATCTGGACTTGGAGGAGGAACTTTTAGAGGATGAAGTACGCGGGGCTTTGGATACAGCGGTCTTGAAGGCGTCATCCTTGAAATTAAGTTCCCGCTCTGAACCAAGCTGCAGCAATGTCACACGGCCTGTGCGTTTGTCGATTGCCTTGATTTCAATGGTCCCCTGCTTTTCCCCAACTGCCAATTGGAGGTAGGTGGGCTTCGTGTTTTTTTTGTCCTTTTCGATCAGGGCAATCGCTGCGCGTTCCACGCCATTACGGAGGAAAATACCGGTAAGCTTTATATCGCTTGCCTTGATTGGTTCAGGTGCCTTCTGTTGCGTGCTGGGCGGCGTGTCGGTTAAGTCAAAGGCGTTGCGCTTGGCGATTGCAAGGTAGGGGTTCTTTTCGGCCTCTTTCCCGAGGGCAGGTGGTTGCAATCCGGAAGTCAGCATGATTCCAGCGATGGCTGTATAGAGTTTGTTCATGGCATGGAAGGTCTTGGGTTGAGCTCTTGGGCCAGTCTTTTTCGAGCGCGGTGCAGCCAGACTTTCACCGAGTTGGGATTCCGGTTCATGGCCGCTGCCACCTGGTCGATGGTCATTCCTTCGGTGTAAAAAAGCCGAAGGGCGGTGAAGTGGTTTTTCGTAAGCAGCCGCTTGGCATAAGCCCATAGCGAGCGGGCGCACTCCTGCTCCATCACCTCGTTGCACGCGGTTGTCTCGATCACAAACTCAACTTCTTCCAGCAACGTTTTTTGTTTCCGATAATGGCTAATGGCCAGCCGGTTTGCGATGGTGTAAATCCAGGAGGAAAAAGGGTAGGAAGGGTTGAACCTGTCCAGTTTGCGGTAGGTGATGAGGAAGGTGTCCTGCAGCAAATCCTGCGCCTGGTGGTGGTTGCGGGTCTTGGTTAAAAGAAAGTGGTAGAGCGGTTTCTCGAACTGCCCGACCAGCGACTCGAATGACTCGATGCAACCACTCTGCGCCGCAATGGCCAGGCGCCGGCTCTCGGCGCACCGGATTTCCTTTTCCGTTTGGCCAAGCGCTGCGGTTTCAGCAGCTCGTGGTGAAGGCGGCGCTTTCGACCCGGTTGGTGCGACTTCATCAACGACCGATGCGCCGTAGTTCATTGCTCCACCTCCCTTGGCAGGAACTTGACGCTGTGAATTTCGAGCTCGGCGTTTTCCTCGCGCGACACAATCCAGATGTCAGTCAGCTCCATGCCTGCCGGAGAACCGGGCAGATGCCTAGCCTTTGGCTTGAACTGGCTAAGCGGCACCTCGACCTGCCACGGCTCGCCCGCTTGGCCAAGCGTCCCAGGCTCGATCTTGGCAGTGTACTTGCCGAAAAAGACTCCCTTGATGCGCTGGGTCGTGATGCCGAAATAAATCGGCCCCTCCGCCCGGGTAGTGCCTCGGATGCGAACCCTCGAGCCGCTCTCTATTAACACCGGCGGCGAGCTGCTGCACTGCACCGAGAAGCTGGCCATGTAAATGGTGTTTTTTTTGCCGATGAGCAGCGGGGTGGCCCCCAGCCTCACGCTGTTTTTTTCATCCGGCTGTAGCCATTTTCCGAAGACCGCCCCGGAGCTGGCGATCAGGCGGCAGCTCCACTCGTTGACCGGTTCTGGCTGGCGCGTCATGGCGAATGGCCGGCTGCGCCTTGGGGAGACAACGGCCTGGTGATCCGCCACAACGTCCAGCGCTTGGCCGTCGGCCAGCCGCATGACGTTTGCCGTTCCGCTGTTCACCCGCACGATCGACGACATGGAGGCAGCTTCGACATCGAACTGCGCGACCTTGGCCTCGACCGTCGCGGTCGGCGTCTGGATCGAGATCGGCTTGGCCCCGGCCGATTGCGCTACCGTCGCCCAAAGATTCCCGTTGGCCAGTTGAAAACCGCGCCGGCCATCGACATTGAGCAGTCGCAGCCGCGAACGCCCGGCGATGGTCATCAGCGAACCGCTGTTCAAGTCCAGCTTCACCCAAGCGCTACTTGAGCGCGTCCGGATCGTATCGCCGACACGCAGCAAGGTGCCCACTTTCACTTCGTCCCGCACCTTGCCGTCGGCAGCGATGTACTGGCAGGGGCCGAGAATTGCACTAACTTTTGCCGTGTGCCTTGACGGTGTGGTGGCGATCACGAACGCCGACAGCAACACGAATGCCGCCGCAGCGGCAACTGCCCACTTCCACGGGCGAAAAACCGGTGTGACAACCTTGGCCGTTTGGGGCTTGTGTTGATCGAGACGCTCGACGTCGGCCACGACGACGGCCTGCTCGGCGACCGCCCTCAGAAAGGTGCGCGCCTCGGCATTGCCGCGCAGCAGGTCGGCAACCTTGGGCTCCTCGTCCGGGCCGAGTTGCCCGTTCAAGTGCCGCAGCAAAAGTTCGTTCTGTTCCTCACTCAATCTCAATTTTGAAATACTTCAGCTGGCCGGCTGTTCCAGCTTGGTTTCGATACACTTTTTTAAGGCCTGATGAAGCCGGGAGAGCCGTTTGTAAATCGCGTCGAGGCGGACGCCGAGTTGCTCCGCCACAGCCTCGCAGGCGTGTCCGTCGAAGTAGCGCCGCTTGAGCAGGTCACGCGACTTGACCGGCAAATCCTCGAGGCAGTCGCGTAGAGCCTGGCCACGTATGTCACCCGCCGCCGCTTCATCAGCCCATTCCTGCTCCAGTAGCTCGAGGATCGTATTGTCGAGGCAGATCGGCGCATTCTTTTGGCGGCGTAGCCAGTCGATGCCTTCTCGCCGTGCGGTGATGAACGCCCATGACATGAGCGCGCCGACGGACTCAAATTGCACCCCTTTGGTCATCGCCTTGAGAGCGACATTCTGGAAAATATCCTCGGCGGTGTGCGCATTTCGGACCACCAGCCAGGCCGCAGCCGACACGCGGTCGCGCTGACTCATCAGTTGCTTCAAAATGTCCTGTTCAGAAAGCCGCACGGTAAATAGAACGGATAATGACAACAAATCCTGACATCGCCCTTTACCCGCTGATTGACTTGGGCGATTTCAGCAAGTTTACTCCGTGCATGCAATTGCGTTTTTTCTCTGTTGGATTATCACTGGTGGTCGGATTGGGCGCCGCCCGGGCGGAACTGCCCAAGGTAGGGCTGAAGCCGGTTTGGGAGGGGCTTGAATCGACTCGTCCGCTTTGGCTTGAGACGGCTCCGGACGGTTCCGGGCGGTTGTTCTGCCTCGAGCAAGGCGGGGCCATCATCATTTTGCCGAAGGACAAAAACGCGGCCAAGCCCAAGCGCGACGTATTTTTTGACATCACCGAGCGCAAGCCGTGGCGCGAAAACGAGGAGGGGCTGCTGGGCATGGCGTTCCATCCCAAGTTCGCGGCCAACGGGAAGTTTTACGTTTACTACTCGCAGCAGGAGCCCAAGCGCAGTGTGGTTAGCGAGTTCACTGTGGCCAAGGCGCACCCGAACCAGGCCGACATGACGTCGGAGCGTATCCTGCTCGAGTTCCCGCAACCGTACTGGAACCACAACGGCGGCGTGATTTTGTTCGGGCCAGACGGCAAGCTTTACATCGCCTCGGGCGACGGTGGCAAGGCCAACGACCCGCACGACAACGCACAGAATTTGGGCACGATGTTGGGCAAGATTTTTCGCATCGACGTCGATGCCCGCACCGGCAAGCTGGCGTACGGCATCCCGGCGGACAACCCGTTCGCCGGGCGCAAGGACGACACGCGCGGGGAGATTTGGGCGTACGGCCTGCGCAACGTCTGGCGCATGAGTTTCGACCGCGAGACCGGCGACCTTTGGGCGGCGGACGTCGGGCAGAACAAGTGGGAGGAGGTCAACCTCATCACGCGCGGCGGCAACTACGGCTGGAACATCCGCGAGTCGTTTCACAAATTCAAGGAGGACGGCCCGGCCAAGGGAGATTGGATAGACCCGGTGATCGAATACGCGCACCACGCCGGCGTGGAGAAAGAGAGCAAGTTTCCTGGGCACGGCTACGGCGTGAGCATCACCGGCGGCTACGTCTATCGCGGCAAGGCGATCCCGGCGTTGCGAGGCGCGTACGTTTACGGCGACTTTGTTACCGGACTGATTTTTGCCGCCCGGCAAAAAGACGGCAAGGCGACCGAGCATGCCACGATCCACCAGCAGAAGGGCAAAGTTTATCAGATCGCCAGTTTTGGTGAGGATGCCGCTGGCGAGTTGTACCTGCTGCCGCTGGTGTCAAACCCGCCCACGAAGCGCGACCCGATGGGGGGTATTCTGCAACTAGTCGCCGAGTAACTTGCCCAAGCGCCTTCTCAGGCGGTCGAAAAAAAGGTTGCCCTTGGCCAAGCTGGGGGTCAGTTTTGCTTCGGTTCAGCCGTTTTTAAAAACGCGATTCGATCCACAAAATGGCAGGAAAAATCAACAGGGTGGGCACCAGCCGCCCCTCGACCGCCTCGCGAGTGGCCGCCGCCAAGGCGACCCGCGCAGCGGCAGTCGGCTCCGTGGGCGGCGTCCGCCGTGCGGAGGTGGTTGATGAGGTTAGCCGCACCGAGAGCCCGGCCAGCATAGCGATTAAGAGCCTTGAGTTGGACGGCGCAAAGGCTGCGGACTTGAAGGTTCGCGTCGAGGCTAACGAGCGTGCACTCGATGATCTGAAAAAAGTCCAAAGCAAGGCCGGCGACATCGCAGACAAGGCTGCCGAGGCCACACCCGAGGGGATGAGCGCCGCCGCCGGCAAGGTGGATCAACTACTCAAGGAAGGGGTATCTATTGCCAATCGCAAGGGAGAGGAGGGCGATTTTCTTTTCGGCGGTGACGAGACGAAAGAGGAGCCTTTCGTTGCCAAGAAAGATGCCAAGGGGAAAATCACCGAGGTCAATTATCAAGGCTCCACCGATGCTACTGTGGAGAATCTCGGCAGTGGTTTCACGGTAACTACTGACATTCCCGGCGAGAACATCGAAACCACCGGCGCGATCGGCTTGGTGAAGGACTCGCGAACCGGCGGCGACCTGTTCGGCAACCTGATTTCTCTGCGCGATAATCTGTTGGCCAACGAGAAAGAGGCCATCGTCGAGCGGGACATCCCGGCGTTGCGAAAGGATGCCGAGCACTTGGTTCAGCATTTCGGCGAAGTATCCGCCAACCAGATGATGCTCGATACCGTCCAGGCCTTAGCCGCTGACATCGAGAGTTCAGATGGCAAATCCATGAGCACCGTTGATAAGTTGGGCAACATTCAGTATGCCCTGCACCGTGCGTTGGTCGATAACCGCAACTTCATCCAGCAAGATTCGTTCAGGGCCATCGACTAATCGCGGGGCGGCAACACTTCGAAGCTGGGTCGAAGGGGACGCAACCTGCTTGAACTTCAGCTTGGCCAAGCGTAGAACCAAAGGAGTTCATTCATTCATCCGCAATGTCACAGGTAGTCACTAAAGCAGGAAAGGCACGGGTGTTGGCCGTCGTGATGGGAGGTGGACAGGGAGCACGCCTGTTCCCGTTGACCCAGGAGCGCTCGAAGCCGGCAGTGCCGCTGGCTGGGAAGTATCGCTTGGTGGACATCCCCATATCCAACTGCATCAACTCACGGCTGACCCAGATTTATCTGCTGACCCAGTTCAACTCCGCTTCGCTGCACCGCCACGTTTCGCACTCGTATAAGTTCGACCATTTTTCGCGCGGTTTCGTGGAGATTTTGGCGGCCGAACAGACGCCGACCAGCGATACATGGTACCAAGGCACGGCGGACGCCGTCCGCAAAAATCTGATTCACCTGCTAAACAACGACTTCGAGCATCTGTTGATCCTGAGCGGGGATCAACTGTACCGGATGGACTTCCGCGACATCATCGCCGCGCACATCGAGAAGGAGGCGGAACTGACCGTAGCGACCATCCCGGTCGGCCGGGACTTGGCCAAGGCATTTGGCATTATGCACAACGATGAGGACGGTCGGATTAGTCGGTTCGTCGAGAAACCCAGCACGCCGGAGTTGCTCGACTCTCTCCGGCTCTCCGATGCGCAGGTTGCCGAACAGGGGCTCGAGGCGGGCGGCGACCATTACCTCGCATCGATGGGCATCTATATTTTCAAGCGGTCAACGCTGACCGAGTTGCTCGACAACGAGATGACCGACTTTGGCAAGCACATCATCCCTCGCGCCATTGAGACGCACCGGGTTTTCTCTCATGTCTATCAGGGATACTGGGAGGACATAGGAACGATCCGATCCTTTTTTGAGGCAAACCTTGACATGGTCAGCACGGTTCCCAAGTTTGATTTCTTCCAGATGGAGATGCCGATCTACACCCGGCCACGCTTCATGCCTGCTTCCAAGATCAACGGCGCAGCCATCGACCAAGCGGTGATCTCCGACGGGTGCATCATTGACCGCTCGCGAATCAGCCAAAGCCTGATCGGCGTTCGCTGTCTCATCTCGCCTGGTTGTCGGGTTCACCGCTCGGTGTTGATGGGGTCGGACTTTTACGAGACGAACGCCTCTAAGGATGAGAGTGATGAAAAAGGCATTCCGCGCATCGGCGTCGGGGAAAATACCCGCATCGAGCAAGCCATCATCGACAAAAACGCCCGCATCGGCGCCAACTGTGTCATCACGCCGGACGACAAGCCGGAACATTTCGACGGTGAAAACTATTACATTCGCGAGGGTATAGTGATTATCCCGAAAAACGCCGTCATACAGGACGACACAGTGATTTAACCCGGTGGCCGCTTGGGCAAGCTGAGGACGGCGGGGCTCAAAAAATAATACGTGTAGGTATTATTTTGTTGCATGGAGTGGCAATTCGGCTAAGCTTTTGTGCCTTTAGTTCTTCGTCGATTAGCCTTGAGTTGGATTGGCCAAGCGGGACTTTTTTAAGGATTTTCACATGAAAAATCTAATAACAGCCTTATTGAGCCTCACTGCAGCAGCGGTGACGGCTGCCCCAGTGGAGGGGTGGCTCCACATGCGCGGGCCGCTGCAGACCGGCGTTTCGCTGGAGAAACAGCTGCCGGACAAGATCTTAACCGAGGACGCGCTTTGGACGGCGGATCTGCCCGGGCGCTCCACGCCGACGGTGGCCAACGGCCGGATTTTTGTCGTCGGCCATCTCGGCGAAGGCGCGAACCTGCAGGAGGGCTTGTTTTGTTTTGACGCCAACACGGGCGAGAAACTTTGGGAGCGCAAGTTTAACGATTTCCTGAGCGATATTATTTACACGCGCTACTCCGCCTCGAGTCCGACGATCGATCCCGAGACCGGCAACCTCTTTTATCAGGGCACGCAGGGGATCTTCGCCTCGTTCACACAGGACGGCGAGATGCTCTGGCAACATTCGCTGATGGAGGCGCTGGGGCGGATGACGTTCCCGAACGGCCGTACCGCCACACCGGTCGTCGATCGCGACTTGGTGATCACTCGCGGCATCATGGCCAACTGGGGCGCGCAAGGCCCACCGTGGGATCGCTTCTACGGCTTCGACAAAAAAACCGGCGAGCTCGTCTGGGCGGCCAAGCCTGGAGGGAGGCCCAAGGACAGTTGCTTCTCCTCGCCGGCACTTGGTTGGCTTGACGGCAAGCGAGTTTTTTACGCGACTACTGGCGATGGAAGCGTGGTCTGCGCCAACGCCCGCACCGGAGAGGCGATCTGGCAGGTGCCGCTCTTCAAGGCCGGCATCAATGCCTCGGTCGTAGTTTACAAAAACGACATCGCCGCCGCGATTTATGGGACGCCTTATGAGCCGGGCCAAATGGTCGGCCTGAAGATTCCGCACGTACAGCCGACGGATGCCAACCCGGTCGTCGTCGAGCGCAAACAGGTCGAGCTTTGGACCGTAAACATCTCGACTTCCACCAGTTCGCCGATCCTTGTCGGTGACACCATTTACGTCGTCGCCGAAAAGGGCGAGCTACATAGCATCAACATCCGGACCGGCAAAGAGAACTGGAAGATCAAGCTAGGCATCGAGCAGCGCAACGCCTCGCCGCTTTTCGCGGACGGCAAGATTTACCTGCCGATGCTCGAAAACCCCGGGGGCGGCGACGAGGCCACTGGCTCGCACGGAGCGTTTTACGTAATAAAACCCGGGAAAAACGAAGCAAAGATTCTCTCACACGCCGTACTCGACGGACGTTGCTTTGGCACGCCTTCGGTTTACAACGGCAAGATTTACGTGCAGACGACAAAGAAACTATACTGCTTCGGCAAAGCTGGCAGGAGCCGCGGCTTGGCCAAGTCGCCCAAGGCCAAGCGCTGGCCCAAGCCCAGCAAGGCCAAACGTCTGCAGATCGTTCCGTCGGAAATTCTGCTCGCGCCCGGCCAAGCGATTTCCTTCCGCACACGCAAACTCGACGCCAACGGTTTTCTTGTTGAGGAGGTGGACGGCTCGACGCTCAAGTGGGAGTCGTACATCCCGCCGACAGCCAAGGTGAAGGCCCGCATGAATGCCTCGTTTAACGAGCGCGGCCAGATCGTTGCCGACAAAAAAATGATCAGTTCAGCCGGTGCGTTCAAGGCGACGCTTGGCGGACTAACCGGCGTGATCCGCGGCCGCGTGCTGCCGGCACCGCCGCTCAGCGAAAACTTCGAGGGGTTCGACTTGACTGAGGATAGCCTAGCCGACCCAGGTGTAAAGTTCGCCTACCCACCGTTGCCGTGGATTGGTGCGAGGTTCAAGTTTGAGGTGCGCGAGAAGGACGGCTCGAACGTGCTACGCAAGACGATCGAGAACAAGCGGCTCCAACGCGCCACGGTGTTCATCGGTGAACAAAGCATGAGCAACTACACCGTCCAAGCCGATGTGCTCACCGACGGACGCCGACGGAAGATGTCCGACGTCGGCATCATCAACCAGCGCTACTACATCGTGCTCAAAGGCAACGAGCAAAAAATCGAAATTAACTCGAATCTCGACCGCATCCGCGTACCGGAACGCGGCTCACCTCCGAACTACCGATGGAAGGCCAACACGTGGCACACTCTTAAGGCGCGTATCGACGTTGCCGACGATGGCTCCGGGATAATCCGAGCCAAGGCTTGGCCAAGGGGCGAGGCGGAGCCGAAAGACTGGACGCTGGAGTTCAAGCACGACAACGCCCACAAGAGTGGCTCGCCCGGATTGTTCGGGTTTTCCCCGCAGGTGCCGGTGTATATCGATAACGTGACAGTGACCCCCAACGAGTAACAAAAAACTTTTAGTCAGATGATGAAAAACCTCAAAAACGCGATCGTAACTGGATTGGCCGTCGGCATTTTTGGAAACGCTGCCGCGGTGGCAGTGGATTGGCCGCAGTGGGGAGGCAACACACTGGGCCGCAACATGTTCGCTCCGGGAGCCACTGGCCTTCCGGACAAGGTTGAGCCGGGCGATTTCAAGCAGGGCACCGAGGAGGTGGACTTGTCGACCGCCAAAAACGTCAAGTGGGCTGCCAAGCTCGGCACGCAGAGTTACGGCAACACCACTGTCTCGAACGGCAGAATTTTCGTCGGCACCAACAACGACTCGATGCGTGACCCGAAGCATCCCGGCGACCGAAGCATCCTGTTGTGTCTTGATGAAAAGAGCGGCGACTTTCTCTGGCAACTGGTCATCCCCAAGCTCAAATCCGGCAAGGTGAACGATTGGGAAAGCCTCGGCCTACTCTCGTCGCCGACGGTGGTCGGCAACCGGCTTTACGTCGTCAGCAGCCGCTGCGAAGTGCTCTGCGTCGATGTGGCCGGCTTGTCCAACGGCAACGACGGCCCATACAAAGACGAGGCTGTTTACGTGCACCTCGACACCGGCAAGCCGCCAGCCAAGCTTGGCCCGAAAGACGGCGACATCATTTGGCGTTACGATATGATGGACGAGTTGGGCGTGTTCCCGCACAACGCCTCGAACTGCTCGATCATCGTGGTGGGCGACATGGTTTACGCCTGCACCTCCAACGGTCAGGACTGGACGCACTCCAACGTCCCGTCGCCACTCTCGCCGAGCTTCATCGCGCTCGACGCCAAGACCGGCGAGTTGAAAGGCGAGGACGATGCTGGCATTGGCCCGAATATTTTTCACGGCCAGTGGAGCTCGCCCTCTTACGGCGTGGTGAACGGGCAGGGCCAACTGTTCTTCGGAGGTGGCGATGGTATTTGTTACGCCTTCAATCCCAAGCCGGTTTACGACAAGGACGAGGATCTCGATTTTCTCCGCAAGGTTTGGTGGTTCGACGCCAATCCGTCTGAGTACAAAAAAGACAAGGACGGCAAGGATATTAAGTACCCGGCTGCCGAGGGTCCGAGCGAGATAAACGCCACTCCGGTTTTTTACAACAACCGCGTTTATATCGCGACGGGGCAGGATCCCGAACACGGCGAGGGCGTCGGTCATCTCGTTTGCCTCGACCCCACGAAGAAGGGCGACATCACAAAGAGCGGCACGATCTGGTCGTACAAGGGCATTAAGCGTAGCATCTCCACCGTGTCGATCGACCCCGGGAATGGGCTTTTGTTCGTCAGTGATTTCTCCGGATACGTGCATTGCCTCGACGCCGACACCGGCAAATTGCACTGGATTTACGATATGAAAGCGCACATGTGGGGCTCGACTTTTGTGGCGGACGGCAAGGTGTACGTCGGCGACGAGGACGGCGATTTTGTCGTGCTGGCTTCCGACAAAAAAATGACGTTGCTGAGCGAGACCTACTTCCCGGCACCGATCTATTCCACGCCGATCGTGGCCAACGGCGTGTTGTACGTCGCAACGCAATCGCACCTTTACGCGCTGTACGACGAGGCCCGTGCCAAGGCCGTCACGGATCAAAAGAAGGCCAAGTAACAAGCACTTGGCCAATCGCATCTCATGAAAAAAGTTGTTTACGGTTTGCTCATTTTGTTGGCCGTCATCCATCAGGACGTTTGGTGGTGGGACAACGGCGAATTGGTGTTTGGCTTCATGCCACTTGGCCTTTTTTATCACTCGCTGTATTCGTGCATGGCAGCTGCCGTGTGGGCAATGGCCGTCAAGTGGGCTTGGCCAGGCGACATCGAGCAGTGGGCCGAGTCTGGTGACGAGGCGGGAGGGGAGCAATGAGCAGCATCACTCCGTTGATCGCGCTTGGCCAGGTGGCCGAGCCGGCATCGCGCACGCCGCTGGTGATCATTGGCATTTACATGTGCGTGTTGTTTGGGCTGGGCTGGATTTCTAGCCGGCTGTTTCGCGGTTCGAGCAAGGACTTCTTCGTCGCGAGCCATTCGATCGGGCCGTTCATGCTGCTGATGAGCGTGTTCGGCACGACGATGACCGCCTTCGCGCTAGTCGGTTCCACCGGCAAGGCTTTCAGTCTTGGCATCGGCGTGTACGGGTTGATGGCCTCGAGTTCGGGGTTGATTCACGCCGCCTGTTTTTTTCTCGTCGGCATTCGGATGTGGAGCTTCGGCAAAAAATACGGCTACGTGACGCAGATCCAGTTTTTCCGCGACCGCTTCGAGTCGAAGAAACTCGGCTATCTCCTGTTCCCAATCTTGGCCGGGCTGATCATTCCGTATCTGCTGGTCGGCTTGATCGGAGCGGGGACGTATATCGGCGGGGTGACGCGCGGAATGTTCCCGGGGACGTTCGCCGCCGGCGCAGTGCCGGGTTGGCTGACCGGCTTGGTGATCTGTGGGGTCGTCCTGTTTTACGTCTTCTCCGGCGGGGTGCGATCCGCCGTCTGGGCGAACACGTTCCAGACGATTGTCTTCATGATCATGGGCCTCGTCGGCTTCATCGTGATCGCCAAGGGCATCGGCGGATTGGCCGAGGCCTCCGAAATGACCAGGCAACACGCACCGGAGAAACTCGTCCGTGAGGGGTTGATGACGCCGGCGCATTTCATGAGCTACATGCTGGTGCCGTTGAGCGTCGGAATGTTCCCGCACCTGTTCCAGCATTGGCTGACAGCCAAGAGCGCGAAGGCTTTCCGGCTGACGGTCATCGCCCATCCGCTCTGCATCATGATCGTCTGGGTGCCGTGCATCCTGATCGGCATCTGGGGCGCAGGGCTGTTCGCTGATGGCAGCTTGTTCGTGCCAAAGCTGCCCAACGGCGAGCCCAATGCCAACGCAGTATTGAGCATGATGGTAAAAAAATTCATGGTCAACCCGGTGTTGATCGGGCTGTTCTCAGCCGGCGTGCTGGCCGCGATCATGAGTTCGCTCGACTCGCAGTTCGTCTGCGTCGGCAGTATGTTTACCAACGACTTTGCCTTGCCGCTGTTCGGCAGCGAACGGTTCAGTGATACGCAAAAAGTTTGGCTCGGTCGCGGCTTCATCGTGTTCATTGTCGTGATCACGTACGTGATTTCCATATTCAAGCCGATGAGCGTTTTCAATCTTGGCATCTGGTGCTTCAGCGGTTTTTCAGCATTGTTCCCAATCGCGTTTGCCGCCGTTTACTGGAAGCGGGTTACAACGGCGGGCGTGTTTGCCAGCGTGATTGCGACAGCGGTGACGTGGGCGCTGTTTATCCACGATGCGCTTGGCCGCGCTGCCGGCGAGCAGTGGTTTGGCGTGAAGGCACACGGCGAGTACCTCATCGCGGGCGTGATGCCTGTGGCATTCATTTGTCTCGCATCGGTGGTGGCACTGGTTGGCGTGTCGCTGGCAACCAAACCGCCCACCAGTGAGACGATCGACAAGTTTTTCCCGGCCAAGGGCTGAGCCGCCTACCGCGCTTGGCCAAGCCCAACACTGACGTAACATTTTTTATGGCTGATTTGGACACACAAATTCAGGAGGCACGTGCCGCGATCGATGCGCATGTGGCGGACATTGTGCATTGGCATTTCTCGCCAGAAACGGGCTGTTCGTTCTGGCTGGATTGGGCCAGAGACGCGGGCTGGGATCCGGCGGTGGAGGTGAAGTGCCTCGACGATTTGCTGGCGAAGTTCCCGAATTTTCAGGACGAATGGCTGCGCGACAAGCAGCCGGAAGTGTGGGTACCAAAGGCATTTTTAGGGAAGCCGTTCAATATTTTTGAAACCGGCGGCACCACGGGGATGCCCAAGCAACGCATCGGCTGGAATGATTACAAGGTGGATTACAGCGAGTTTTCCGACACGTTGGATGACGCCGCGTTTCCGCGCGATCACTATTGGCTGATGGTCGGCCCTACGGGGCCGCGGCGGTTGCGGCTCTCCATCGAGCATCTTGCCAATGTGCGCGGGTGCTCTTGCTACTTCGTCGATCTCGATCCGCGTTGGGTCAAGCGGCTGATCAAAGAAAAACAATTCGACCAAGCGAAGGCGTACATGGAACACGTCGTCGACCAAGCCACGACGATCATGAAAAACCGCAGCGTGAGCGCGCTGTTCACCACGCCGAAGTTGCTGGAGAGCATCGCCGAGCGTTATGAGAACGAAGGCAGCAGCTTGTACGATGCTGGCGTGCGCGGTGTGTTCTGCGGTGGCACTACGATGGATCCGCAGTATACCCGCTTCCTGTGCGAGGAGTTGCTGGAAAATAAAATTGGCTTCGTGCCCACCTACGGCAACACGCTGATGGGCTTGGCCAAGCATAAGCCGCTCACTACTGAGGATAAATATTCCATCACCTATTACGCGCCGCAGCCGCGCGCCTTGATGCGTGTCCTGAATCCGGAAACTGGTGCGCCGGTCGGGTATGGCGAGTGGGGTCGCGTCGAGTTAACCACGCTGACGAAGGAATTTTTCATGCCGCGCTTCCTCGAACGCGATGAAGCGATCCGTCGCGAACCCATCGAGCAATACCCATGGGACGGCGTGGCCGAAGTGCGCCCTTTCGGCGCATTGACAAAAAAAATTGTTGAAGGTGTTTACTAATTGACATGGAATTTAGAGCATTATTGATTCTGTTGGTTCAACTTCTCCTTTGGGGAGAAGGAATTAATCAACACGTGCTTGGCCAAGCTCCCTCTCCTTCAGGGAGAGAGTGAATGCAACTATTAACGCAACTATAAATTTAACAAACAAGTCATGATTAATATTCCCGTTTTACGCTGGGGCGTACCGTACGAAAGCCTCGAGACCGATGAGGTCATCCACCATCGCACCGGCGAAGTGCTCGCATCTGTGGGTCAAGCCAATCCCGGACTACTCGCCCGCGACATGCGCAAAGCCGCTCGCGCCCGCGAGGTGTTGCGCGAGATTCCTATCAAGGATCTTATCGAGATGATGAAAAAGGCCGGCGACCTCTATCTTAACGCCACGCTGCCGCTCGGCGACGGCGAGCAAACGCCCGATGATTTCGCGCGGCAACAATCCGCCTCCACCGGTTTGCCCGAGCATATGTGCAAATTTAACATGGAGAAAAATCATTTCGTGTTGAACCACATGGACCAAATTTTCGACGCCCTTACGCGCGGGTTGGATCTGGAGATTCTCCAGCGCGGCTTCGGCGTGGAGGAACGTGGCGTGCCGGTAAGTTATCAGGCGCAGTCGCCCGTACTCGGCATGGTGCTGCCGAGCAATTCGCCCGGTGTGCACACGCTGTGGATGCCCGTCATCCCGATGCAGATCGGTCTTGTGCTCAAACCCGGCCCGCAAGAACCGTGGACGCCTTACAGGATGTTCGCTGCCTTCACCGAGGCAGGCGTGCCCAAGGAAGCCATCGGCATTTACCCCGGCGGGGGCGACATGGGCGCGGAGACGGTTTCGCGCTGCGGGCGCGTGATGATTTTCGGCAGCACGCAAACGGTCAAAAATTATTCCGGCAACGAGCAGGTGCAAGTGCACGGCCCTGGCTACAGCAAAATTTTACTGGGTGACGATGTTGTCGATCAATGGGAGGACTACCTCGATTTGATGGCCGACAGCATTTACAAAAACAGCGGCCGCGGCTGCATCAACTGCTCCGGAGTTTGGGCCTCGCGCCACACCGATGAAATCGCCGAAGCGCTCGCCGAAAAAGTTGGTCCCTACGAAGTGAAAGACCCCACTGACCCCGAGGCAGGCCTCGCGGCCTTCACCGTCCCCGGCCAAGCCGAGGCGATTTGGGGGATGATCGAAGAAGGCTGTAAAGAAAGCGGAACTACGCACGTAACCGAAAAGCACGGTGCGCGTCTTGAGCAAATGGAGCGCTGCGATTACATCCGGCCGACCATTCTCCACTGCGATTCGCCCGACCTTAAAATGGCCAACACAGAATATATGTTCCCCTTCACCAGCGTCGTGAAATGCCCGCAGGAAAAGATGATCGAAAAAATCAGCGGCACCCTCGTCGCCTCCGCCATCACCAACGACGAAACCTGGGCCGCGCAACTCACCGACGCCACAAACATCGACCGCCTCAACATCGGCGCCATGCCCACCATCGCCCTCAACTGGCTTCAACCCCACGAAGGCAGCATCGTCGATTTCCTCTTCAACGCCCGCGCCTACCAAACCCCCGACGAGCGCCTGCAACGCCTTTGTGCCCAATAACCAAGCGCTTGGCCAAGCGCAGAAAAATTTGTATTATTTTCAGTACAAATTATAATATATTCTGTGATGCTCCAAGTCAACTCCCTCACAAAAACCTTTCGCTTGGCCAGGAAGAAACGGGCCAGGGAGCAGTCGCTGGATCCACGGCAGAAAGGTCGGTGGTTTCACGCGATTGACGGCATCGATCTTGGGGTTCATCGCGGCCAGGTGCTTGGGTTGCTTGGCCCTAACGGGGCCGGGAAAACCACCCTCCTGCGCATTCTCTCCACATCGCTGAAGCCGACTTCAGGCGTTGTGTTGTGTGACGGCGAAGACCTCACTAAAAACCCGCTGGAGATTCGTAAGCGTATCGGGTTTGTCTCCGGTAACACTGGGCTTTACGGCCGGTTGACCGCACGCGAGATGCTGTGCTATTACGGTAAACTGCATGGCATAACCGGCACCACGCTCGATGAACGTATCGGGTTGCTGGCTCAGAAGCTGGGCATGGGTTGGTTCCTCGATCAGCGAAATGAGACGCTTTCTTCCGGTATGCGGCAGAAGGTGTCCATCGCACGCGCGCTGATTCATGACCCGGAAATCCTGCTTTTCGACGAGTTGACAACAGGCCTCGACGTGGCCGCCGCCGAGTCGGTGCTGACAGTGGTGGCTGCCTGCAAAAGCGAGGGGCGGACGGTTCTGTTTTCCACGCACCACATGGACGAGGTGGATCAGTTGTGCGACAGCGTGGTTATCATCCACGAGGGTAAAATCTGCTTCGAGGGCGGCGTTGATGCGATGCGCTCACAAACAGGTGAGACTTTTTTGGACAAGGCATTTCTCAAGCTCATCAAGCCAAAAACAGAGGGAGCGACAATATGAAGGCTGGATTCCAAACCGTATTTTTCAAGGAGATGAAGGATGTTCTGCGGGACCGCAAAACCCTACTGTTGATGATCGTCCTGCCGATTGTGGTCGTTCCGCTGTTGCTGAGCCTGTTGATCGGGTTCGTGATGAAGAAAGAAAAGGAAGCCCGAACCGAGGTGCTTGAGTACGTTGTTTTCGGAGGTGAATTCGCGCCGGAGCTGGCCAAGACTTTCGAGGAGGCGAAGGGCTACAAAAAAGTTGCGCTTGGCTCCCCGGACGAGTTGGTTGCGGCCATTCGGGAGGACAGGATCGACTTCGGCCTCGTGATCCCGGAACAGGCCGCAGCCCAGTTGAGCGAACAGGAACAGGCGTTGGTCGAGTTGCATTTTGACAATGCGTCGATGAGTAGCAAGGTGGAAGATCGCGTTGAGGACTTGGTGGAGGAATTCAACACCGAGCTGACTGCCGCCCGCTTGGCCAATCTGGGAGTGCCGCAGGGGGAGAAGCAAGAGTCGCTGCTTGAGCCGGTTCGACTGGGTAAACAGGGCACGGGCGAAATCCGCGAAGTTATCGGTGAACGAATTGGCGGGATGGTGCCTTATTTTTTTATCGCGTTTTGTTTCATGGGTGTGGTGTATCCCGCGATTCATCTTGGCGCGGGTGAGAAGGAACGGGGCACGCTGGAGACGCTGCTGCTGGCGCCTATCCCGCGGCACCAGGTTGTGCTGGGAAAATTCCTGGCGGTTTTTTGCGGCGGCATCATCGCCGTGCTGCTGAACCTGGCCAGCCTCGGGACATGGCTGGCCATCAAGGCAGGGGAGTTGCGTGGGATCATCGGGACGATTATCGGCTCGATCGACTTGCTGGACTTGGTGCTTCTGGCGCTGATGCTGATTCCGGTTGCAGCCATGTTCGCCGCCCTGCTGCTGAGTGCCTCCATTTTTGCGCGAAACTCCGCCGAGGCTTCCACGTTGATTTCCCCGTTAGGCATCGTTTTGATCATACCGGCCGCGCTTGCCATGTTGCCCGGCGTGGAGCTGAACTGGTTTTGGGCGTGGGTGCCGATCACTAACATTTCACTGGCAATGAAGGAGCTGCTCAAGGGCACGATGGACTATACCATGCTGGTGGCCATTCTCACCTCCAGCACTCTGATCGCGGGTGGGTTGCTGTTTTTTTGCGCGAAATGGTTCAATCGCGAGAACGTGCTCTTCCGAATGTAACCCCCCGCTTGGCCAAGCGCCTGGCCTTAAACTTCAAACGATTCGTTCAACTCCGGCACGGTGACTTTTGCGCTTGGCTTGAGGTGGCGCAAGGTGTCGGCGAAGGCCAGGCTCGATTTTTCCTCGCCGTGGACGACGAAGATTTTCTTTATGTCACCAGTGAGGTTTTTCACGTAGTCGGCCAGCTCGCTTTTGTCGGCGTGGCCGGAGAAGCCGTCGAAGCTCTCGATCTTGGCTTTCACTTTGTGCGGTTCGCCGAAGATGTAAACCGGGTCGATGCCGGCGCGGATCACCGAGCCGAGCGTGTTGTAGGCGCAGTAGCCGACGAACAGGATAAGGTCGTTCGGGTTGCTGATGTGGTTTTTCAAGTGATGCCGGATGCGGCCCGCCTCGCACATGCCGCTTGAGCTGATGATGATCGCCGGGCCGTCGAGGCTGTTTAGCTTGATCGACTCGGACGCCTTGCGGATGTACGTCAGGTTGTCCATGCCGAACGGGTTCTCCTTCTCGCGCAGGAAGGTGTAAATGTCGCTGTTGAAACACTCGGGGTGCAGCCGGAAAACCTCGGTGGCGTTCACGCTGAGCGGACTGTCCACGTAGATCGGGAAGGCTGGCAACCGGCCGGCCTCGACGAGCTGGTGCAGCGTGTAAACGAGCAGTTGCGTTCGGCCCACCGAGAACGCAGGGATGATCACCTTGCCGCCGTTGTTCAGTGTGCCGGCGAGCAGCGCCTCGACATCGTCCGACAAACCGGAGTGAGCCGTATGCTCGCGGTTGCCGTAGGTGCTTTCGACGAGCAACACGTCGACGTCCTCGACCGGTTTCGGGTCGCGCAGAATCGCGTGGCCGCCGCGGCCGATGTCGCCGCTGAACAGCAGCCGGCGTTTTGTGCCGCCTTCGTCGATGTCGAGGATGACCTGTGCTGAGCCGAGGATGTGCCCGGCGTCGCGGAAGGTCAGCGTCACGCCGTTGGCCACCGGGATCGGCCGCTCATAGCCAAGCGAGACGAACTGCCGAACCGCGCCCTCGGCGTCTTCCGGCAAATAAAGCGGCTCGACCGGTGGCAGGCCCTTCTTTTTGTGCTTCTTCGAGACATACGCAGCGTCGGCAACCTGAATTCGCGCTGAGTCCTCGAGCATGATCGCCGCGAGGTCGCGCGTGGCGAACGTGCAGTAAACATTCCCCGAGAAGCCTTGCTTGTGGAGGTTGGGCAGATTGCCGATATGGTCGATGTGCGCGTGGCTCAGGATGACGGCGTCCACCGACTTGGGGTCGAACGGAAATTGTTGGTTGCGATCGATCGATTCCTGCCGCTTGCCTTGATACAGGCCGCAGTCGAGCAGCAGCCGGATGCCGTTGACCTCGAGCAAGTGCTGTGAACCGGTCGTCGTCCGGACTGCGCCGTGGAAGGAGAGCTTCATGCGGGGAGCATGGCCAAGCGCATGGCCGGGGAAAAGTAAAACTTGGCCAAGCGCAAATTTCCTGCTGTGAACAAAATAAACTGGTTCACTGCCGCGCTTGGCCTGACACTGCCTTGGCCGCGCCGGGTGCGCGCAGTGAATGAAAGCCAAGATAGTCATCACCCCCAAG
This sequence comes from Verrucomicrobiota bacterium, assembly GCA_018674955.1. Lineage (GTDB taxonomy): Bacteria > Verrucomicrobiota > Verrucomicrobiia > Limisphaerales > UBA1096 > UBA1096. The sequence continues at coordinate 20,974 of JABGZB010000387.1, forward strand.
AAGGCCGTGCTCGATCCGCAGGGCAAGACGGTGCAGACCGCGCTGGAGCACATGGGCTACGACGGTGTTAAGGCCGTTCACGTCGGCAAATACCTCGAGATCGAATTGGAGGGCGACGCCGAGTCGTGGCGGCCGAAGATCGACGAGGCGTGCCACAAGCTGCTCAGCAACCCGGTGATCGAGGATTACCATTTCACCATCGAGTAACCTCGGATGCGCTTCGCTGTTCTCCAGTTTCCCGGCTCAAATTGCGATCAGGACTGCGTCCACGTGCTGAGCAACGTCCTCGGGCAGGACGCCGACTATCTCTGGCACAAGGAGGAATCGATTGGTGACGCCGACGCCGTGGTGGTTCCGGGAGGCTTCAGCTACGGAGACTATTTGCGGACCGGTTCCATCGCGCAGTTCAGCCCGGTGATGAATGCCGTGAAGGCGTTCGCCAACGCCGGCGGATTGGTCATCGGCATCTGCAACGGCTTTCAGATTTTGTGTGAGACTGGCCTGCTGCCGGGAGCGCTGGTGCGGAACCGCTCACTGCAGTTTCGCTGCGAGACCATTTATCTCAAGGTGCCGACTACCGACTCGCCGTTCACCAGCGAGGTGCCGGAGGGCAAGCTATTGCGCGTGCCGATCGCCCACGGCGAGGGCTGTTATTTTGCCGCCGACGAGGCCTTGGCCAAGCTGCGGGCGAACGACCAAATCATTTTCCAATACGCCACCGAGACCGGCGAGCTGACGGATGAGGCGAACCCCAACGGCTCGCTGCTCAACATCGCCGGCATCTGCAACGAGGGCCGAAACGTCTGCGGCATGATGCCACATCCGGAGCGGGCCAGCGAAAACGTCCTCGGTGTGGACGACGGCCGTCTGGTTTTCGAGAGCATGCTCCGCCATTTGGAGGCCAAGACCGGCGTTGGCCAAGCCGTCACCGCTGAGGCTTGAGCACGGCTTGATAGTTGTTTTTGGGTTGCTTAAGGAGGAAATTGAGGTATCTTCTGCGTTCAGCGGTCCGTGGCATCCCCCTCCCATCCCAGCTGCGGGTCGTCGGTCGTCGGCAACTTCCACACCCATCCCCTGCCGGCGGCCACTTTTTTTTACCCCAGTTTAGCCAAGGGCAGATCGTCATCGGCTACACTGTCGAGATGCCGGAAGCCGGGCCGCATGATCGTCAACCACACACCCACGCCTAGCAGCGTGCCGGTGATTGAGTCCCAAATAAAGTGCTGCTTGGTGGTCATCACGCTGATGAACAGGCCAAGCCATGCCGGCCAAAGCAGGCACACCGCCCAGTTCCATTTGAGCTGCCGCCACCAGCGCGACAACGCCACGGCAATAATGAAACTCTGCGCGATGTGCAGGCACGGCCAGGCATTGAACGGCTCGTCAAGGGAGTGGAACGCCTCGTAAACAAAGCCGTAGATTCCCTCCATCTCGCCCAACTGCCAGCGCATGTTGATGTGTGCCGGCAACACGGCGAAGATCGGGTAGGCGATCCAGCTCGACACCGCCCAGGCCTGAGCCATCACCAGCGACTCGGCCCGGCCCCGGTCATTTTTTTGCGCCGCAAAAAATGCGAAGTAGTAGCCGAAAAGCGTGAGGTAAAACCAGATCGTCCAGTCGATGGCCGGGATTTTGTAGTCGAGGAAGCGGCCTTCGCTGTCGCGAAAAAACGACTTCGGATCCCACACCGTGCGATCGTCCTGCTGCGAAACCTTGAGCGTGTCCCGCTGGTCGATGA